>NZ_JBHIMR010000099.1:0-703 GCF_042194215.1 Bartonella sp. MR100HLJHH | reverse complement strand
AGGGATGGCAAGCAAACCACTGTCGGCTTGGAAAATCATGCAGATGATTTTGTTGGTGTTGTATTTGGCAAAAATCCCGCTACTTTTTACCAGAGACCCCCTGGTAGTAACGTAGTGAAAGAGGCAAAGAAAGTACTATTTAGTTATCCCAGCCCTCATGCTTGTTATGCAAATGCTGGGAAAAGATGCCAAAAGGCTTATGGTTCACCTCACCGTATATATGTTGATTCAATTAAATCAGGGAGGAAAAAATGAAACAAATCTTGAACTTATTAAGTGGAATACTTCTGTTAAGTATAATTGGGTGTAATTTTTTTAAGCCTGCCCCAGGAGAGGTATATATGTGGGAGAAACCAGGAGCAGACTTTACTGAGGTAGGAAAAGCATTGTTAGAATGTGGTATGCCAACCCCTTATGATGTCGATCCAGAAAATAGAAATCTCAGCTTAAATCAAATGGCTTCCATTGATGCTTGTATGATCCAAGCAGGATTCCGTGACAAAGATAAATGGGGAGGAACTTGGTGTGAGAATTATAAAGCTGAAAACCTTCCAATTTGTCGTCCAGGTGCTGTCATACCACAGCGCAGTGTCAAGAAACGCTTGAATAGCCCGTTTTGTAAAAAACATCCAGAACAACCTGAATGCGAGCCTTAAGTTTTGTTTGTGATGATCAAACAATCCCCCTCCTTACCTTCACTTGG
>NZ_JBHIMR010000098.1:0-711 GCF_042194215.1 Bartonella sp. MR100HLJHH | reverse complement strand
TTACGGCAATTCTCGTATTTATGGCAAAGCAGAAGTTTTCGATGAACCATGCATTTACGGTCATGCAGAAGTTTACGATGAGGCATATATTTGCGGTGAACCGCATGTCTTTGATAATGCAGAAGTTTATGGCAATGCACAAGTTTACGGTGAGGCATACATTTACGACAATTCTCGTATTTATGGAAGTGCACAAGTTTACGGTGATGCGCATGTTTACGGTCATGCAAAAATTTACGGTGATGCATGTGTATGTTGGGACGACTGGATTAATGACAATAGAAGAATCTCAACTAGGAAACAAACCAGATGAGAAAATACGAACTTACTGATGAAACAAAAGAATTTCATGATGCAAGAACCGATAAAAGTAAAAAACTTTATCGCATACGTGCATTAAGAGATTTTAGAAATATTAAAAAAGGTTACTTAGGTGGCTATATACAAAAAGAAGACAACCTATCGCATGAAGGCGATTGTTGGGTTTGGCATAAAGCTATGGTTTGTGGCGACGCTAAGATTTTCGGCAATGCACAAGTATTTGAACGCGCAAAAATTACAGGCAGGGCGCGTATTTATGAAAATGCAAAAGTTTGCGGTGAAGCATATGTTGAATATGGTGCGCAAATTTACTGCAATGCACAAATTTATGGTGAGGCTCGAGTTTTGGGCCATGTTTATGGCAATGCCCGTGTCTATGGAGATGCTTAT
>NZ_JBHIMR010000097.1:0-736 GCF_042194215.1 Bartonella sp. MR100HLJHH | reverse complement strand
GGTCTTACTTTACACCGTATACGTGCTCTAAGAGATTTTGATGATGTTAAGGCGGGGGACCTCGGCGGTTTTATTGAAAATGAAAGTAACTTATCCCATGATGGCAATTGCTGGGTCTATGATAATGCCGCGGTTCTTTTCAATGCAACTGTTTATGAAAATGCTAAAATTTATAATGACGCGAAAATCTTTAGAGGTGCCAAGGTGTATGGCAATGCTATCGTTAATGGCAAAGCATTGGTTTTTGATACAACCGCTCATATTTATGATAATGCAAAAATTCATGATAACGCTAAGGTCTGTGGGCATGTTTATGGTTATGCCGTAATTAGTGATAATGCTACTATTTCTAATGGTGCCAAGGTTTATGACAATGCCCGTGTCTATGAAAGTGCCTATGTTTGTGGCTATATTTTTGGCAATGCCCATGTGTATGGCAAGTCACGCATTTATGTCTGGGCGCGGGTTTATGATAATGCCCACGTTTTTTGTAATGCTTGGATTAAGGATTATTCAAGTATCTATGGTCATGCCAAGGTTTCTGGATCGGCTCGTGTTGGTTGCTTTGTAAGAATTTATGATCATGCCAAGGTCTATGGCAAATCAAATATTGATCATCATGTGCAAATTTATGGCAATGCTGTTGTCAATAGCCGTGCAAAAATTCGTAATGATATCTGTGATGATAATCAGTCACTAAAAGACGCTGCTTAAATAACGCGTGGGCGCGGCGGGG
>NZ_JBHIMR010000096.1:0-737 GCF_042194215.1 Bartonella sp. MR100HLJHH | reverse complement strand
GATTCCTTGTTATGGAGTGATAAAGCCCATGCCTTTGTCGCGCAGCATGAAAAGAGGGAAGAAAAAGACGACGGCAAAGTTGTAGTGACGCAAGAAAACAGCAAGATCACATCGCTTGCGGCTGGCAAGATTGCAGCAGATTCAACGGACGCCATTAATGGCTCTCAGATTTATTCTATGAGTGAAATGGTTGGTAGTTATTTTGGCGGTGGTGCTGGATATGATAAAGAAGGCAAATGGATTGCTCCTACTTTCACGATTAAGACTGTTAAGGATGATGGTACTGAAGAAGAGAAGAAGTATAATACTGTTGCAGAAGCTTTGGCTGATGTTGGTACATCTTTCACGAATGTTAAAAACGATATTACTAATGTGGTAAGTAATAGTCTTGTTAAGTGGAATGAAGAGCAGAAAATAATCAAGATTGGTGGCGAAAAAGAGGGTGGTGTGATTACTCTTGCCGATAATAAAAATACGGCGCGGACACTTTCTGGTGTGAAGGATGCAGAAAAGAACGACGAAGCAGTTAACAAGGGACAGCTTGATGAGAATGTGACAAAACTTTCTGATGACATTGAAGAAGTGCGTTCTGTGGCAGTTCTTTATGATGAGGAAGAAGCTTCAGAAGAGGTCAGTACACTTACCAGAACAGCACCTAAAATTAATAAGAATAGTGTGACTTTTGGAGATCCCAAAACAGGCACTGTTGCATTGCATAATGTTGCCGCTGGTAAGAT
>NZ_JBHIMR010000095.1:0-760 GCF_042194215.1 Bartonella sp. MR100HLJHH | reverse complement strand
TTTTGGAACATAATTGGCAAAAAGACATTGTATCTCCAGCATATTCAAGGAGATAAAACATGGAAACTCGCATTCCTGAAGACACACCATTCGATACGAATTTTCTAGGAGAAACATCTCTAGAAGAAAAGTATCCATTCTTTCACACACCCATTTCATGGTCCGCAATCTTTGCGGGATTGGTGACAGCCCTTGCCACCTCAATCTGCCTCTCTTTTCTGGTAGCAGCTTTAGGCTTAAGCCAAATGGATTTCACCTCTTCAACCCCATTTGAAGGCTCTTTCCTCTCCTTTGGCGTGGGTTCTATTATCGTTACACTGATTAGCCTAGCCTTGGGAGGCTTTGTAGCTGGACGTTTTGCTGAATCGTCAGGGACGCTTCATGGCTTTCTTACTTGGGCTCTCATAACATTGCTAATGACCCTCCAAGCCATCCACGTGGTTTCTAGTACAGCAAAGATAGGAGCTAAAACTGCTCTAGAAAACAGCTCCATGGTCCAACAAACCGTAGACAGCCTCAAAACCAATATTTCCCCCATACTTGCAAAATTAAACAGCGAAAGTCTTGAAAAGTTTTTTGCAAAAAACAGTGACAATGGTATCAATTTTGACCAACTTGGTAGTGAATTGCGCACCCTTCTCAATAAAAGCGACATTCCTGCTCTCAACCCTGATCGCTTGAAACAAACCTATCAAGCAGCACTCAACGATATTGGTTCTGCGATCACAGCTTTCAAAAATGATCCTTCTCACTATCGCAC
>NZ_JBHIMR010000094.1:0-765 GCF_042194215.1 Bartonella sp. MR100HLJHH | reverse complement strand
CCTTTTTTGACACGCTTTGATTGGGCAGATGTAACATCGGCAATTTGTTTTTCTGCAAAGCGTTCGACTTGTTTTGCAGAGGTGTTTACAGCATTACGCAAAGCCCAGTTAAGGCGTGGTGCTTGAAGACTGGTGAAGGTATCCTTCACCTGTTGAAGATACCATTTTTGGTGGATGATTAACTTCAACTTCTAAGCCTTTTTGGGGGTAGGTGTTGATGACTTAGAAGCTTTAGATGCTTTTGGCTGTTCGAGTGGAATTTCCTTTGTCACTGGTTCAGACGATGTTTGTACGGCTTCTCGTTTTATCTGCTTAATTTGTTCAACTGCCTTGTCTGTTTTTGCTGTTGTCTTGACTCCAATAAAAGGTTTTACAGCATTAGCGCGCTTGAGACGTGCGTAGACTTGATTGGAAACTTCAACAAATGGATTATTGGGTGTTGATGGTTCAAAGCGAACAGTGCTTTTATTGTCTCCAACAACACACATTGGCTTAGTGATGACAGCTTTCATCATTGCTCCTTTTGAGTCATAATTAATGACATCATTAGTCAAAAATTGATTTTTATTCTGTGAAAAATTGATTAGCCAGAATTACCCAGAAAACAGGGCTTTCTAGCCACGTTTCAAGTTCACATTTTACTGAATTTTTAGGGGATATTTTTGAATTTTAGACACAATGCGACCAGTGCCGTGCTGTCATTAAATATGATTTTTCACATCATGTCAACAAAAAAATCATGATCTTGTGTTTTTTTATTTTTTT
>NZ_JBHIMR010000093.1:0-783 GCF_042194215.1 Bartonella sp. MR100HLJHH | reverse complement strand
CAACAAAAGGAACGGAAGCAACTTGCAAGAGAAAACAAGAACGCGCTGTGAAGAAATATTAAAGATGGGTGTAAGGATGAATCCATAAGAGAGATAAACAATACATGATAAAAACAAGACATAAGCTACAGCAAAAACAGTGACACTCATACGCAATTGTTTTAGAGCCATATTATTCCTATCTGCTCTATACCACGCTGCTATTGTCGCGGCTGCGCTGGAAATCCCCAAAGCCACCACAGAAATAAGCATATCGAGACGCATCCCTATCGTATGCGCGGCCAAAGATTCGACCCCATAAGCCGTAATCATGAATGCAATGAACGAAGGAAAGCCCTCCGCAATAAGAATACGTATACCAATGGGTAGCCCTACTCGCAGCAATTTTATTATTCGTGAAATCTCTAACTTTGGTCTCAAATAATTAAAGCGAAAAGAATGAAAAGCAGAATTGCGGGACAAAATTATTGCTGCTGCAATAACAATTAAAATACGGATCAAACTGCTCGCAATTCCTGCACCAAAGACACCTAATCCGCTTACAGAACCTATACCAAAAATAAGCGGCCAAGAGATAAGAAAATTCACAAGGATAGCCGCAAGCATAACCCAGGTTAAGGGCTTTGGATTACCAATTGCTGACAGTAATCCCCGGCTATTCACATAAAGATAAAAAAACACCACCCCTATAGCAGCACCACTATTATATTCCTGCGCTATATTGGCAATAGCCCTATCTTGGCCGAGAAGATACAAAATATTCCTCGTGTTGAGTAAAATGAT
>NZ_JBHIMR010000092.1:0-792 GCF_042194215.1 Bartonella sp. MR100HLJHH | reverse complement strand
AAAGCTGCTTAACTTTAAAAACATGATTTTATCTCCTCGTCTTTGAGGCGGGGAGGTGGTTAACAGCATAAAATATCTTTACATAATACATATTGTACGTATAATACGTATTATACATTAAAGATAGGATGTGCATATGAAAAAATATAGTTTTACAGATGTAAACCGCGGGGCAGGCGATATTTTAGACGAGGCTATGTCTACACCTGTAGCTTTAACAAAGCGAGGGCGTGAAAAAATCATTATGCTTCCTGTTGATTTATATCATGAATTAATAAAAGCGCGTTCTGGTGCACAATCTTTTGTTTATGCAGATGCACCGCAAAATATATTAGACGATTTAGATCGTGGTTTAGATGATATTTTAAATGGCGACGAATATGTTTAAAGCAGGGGATGTTGTTCAATATTATTATTTATGGCACGAACAAGCGCAAAAAGGTGAACATTCGGGGCGCAAAGCGCGTCCTTCCTGTGTTATGGTTAAAACTGAAAGCCATTTCTTTTTGTTTCCTATCACTTCTCAAGAGCCTATTAATTTACAATATAGCTTAAAAGTACCTGAGATAGAATGTAGACGTGCGGGGTTGCAAAAGCAATCTTGGGTGCGTGTTGATGAATTTAATGTTGTTCCTTGCGAATCTTTGTTTGACTTTGAAGATTTAAAACCACAAGGGCGCTTTAGTCTTGCTTTCGTTCGTAAAATTGCACTTAAAATTAAAGAAGTTAAAGCAATAAAACCACTTGGAAAAGTCTCTAGAGATTGAGTCACAAAGTCAAACAGCGTGGAGT
>NZ_JBHIMR010000091.1:0-805 GCF_042194215.1 Bartonella sp. MR100HLJHH | reverse complement strand
AGGATTAAAGAGGTTTCTGAAGGAGTAGCACAGGATTCTTTGTTATGGAGCAAGGAAGCCGATGCCTTTGTAGCGCGTCATGAAAAGAGTAAAGAAGAAAAAGGCAAAGCTGTCAGGACACAAGAAAACAGTAGAATTACGTTTCTAGCAAATGGTGAGATTAGCGCTAAATCAACAGATGCTGTCGCTGGTAATCAACTTTATTCAATGAATCAGACATTTGCGACGTATTTTGGTGGAGGAGCAGGTTATAATGAAAAGGGAGAATGGGTTGCACCTACCTTCAAGCTTAAAACTGTCAATTCTGATGGTAGTGCTGGTGAGGAAAAGGTTTACAATAGTGTATCGGAAGCATTTGCTGGAGTTGCGAGTTCTATCACGAATGTTCATAATGATGTAACTAATGTTGTCAGTGATAGCCTTGCCAAGCAGGATGATAATACGAAGGTTATCACTATTGGTAAAGAAGTAGAAGGTACAGAACTCAACATTGCCAACAAGACTGGTACGGATCGGACACTTTCAGGTGTTAAGGCAGGAGTGCTTTCAGCAGAATCGACAGAAGTTGTAAATGGCTCTCAGTTATTTGCGACTAATAAAAATGTTACGACAGTGACTACTAATCTAGACAGTGTTTCTAAAAATACATCGAGCTATTTAGGTGGTGGTGCTGATGTTCTTGTAGGCAATCTTCCGACGTATGTTGTTGGTGGTCAGTCATATCATGATGTTGGTTCAGCCTTTAGCGGTGTTGATACATCGCTGACAGATCTTCATAATGAGCTTTCTAATAACAGCAGTGAAC
>NZ_JBHIMR010000090.1:0-813 GCF_042194215.1 Bartonella sp. MR100HLJHH | reverse complement strand
TCAAGGAGAAATCACCACGGCTTTTCCAAACCTTATTGGGAAGCCGACCAATCTGCGCCAGATAGAGCAAGGGCTTGATCAAATCAATCGGCTTTTCTCACGCCAAGCTACCATTAATCTTGGTGCGGGGAGCAATTCGGGTGGTTCGATACTCGATGTTCATATTGAAAAACAGAAACCTTGGCTTATTACGCTTTCCAGCGATAATCTTGGCGCTAAAGCAACAGGGCTTTATCAAACGCGCTTGAGCCTTTCTTTTGATGATCTGTTAGGGATCAATGATCAATGGTCGTTTAGCTATCAGCGCTCCATGGATGATGGTCCGTATCATTTTTCTCACAAGCGTCCCAATAGTGATACTCTAACGGGATCATTTTCTCTTCCCTATGGCACTTGGACAACAGGTTTTGATGGGACGTGGAGCCAATATCATTCAAGTGTTAAGGGAATATTTTCCGATATTATGACTGCGGGTAAGTCTTTATCGCTGACGCCATGGATTTCACGGGTTATCGACCGTGATCAAGAGGGCAAGACCTGGGTTACGGGACGGTTGACATGGAAATATTCTGATAATTTTATTATGGGCAGTCGGGTTGATGTTTCCAGCCGTAAATTGGCTATTGCAACCTTTGAGCTTGATCATTCGCGCAAGTGGCTTGGAGGAGAATTAAGCGCGCATATAGGGTTTCATAAAGGTTTGGCAATTCTTGGCGCTTATGATGATAAAGAGCAAGAGAATGCAACAAAAAATTCACCCAAAGGGCAATTTTCCAAATTGTCTTTTTCTCTAGGCTACGTGCGTCCTTTTTC
>NZ_JBHIMR010000009.1:0-114305 GCF_042194215.1 Bartonella sp. MR100HLJHH | reverse complement strand
AAAGATATGGCGCCTCGTCCAGCTGCTATAACGCAACCAGCCATTGCACGCGCTTTAAGAGAAGCTAAAAAACAAGGTTGTGAACTCGTAGAAATCAAACCTACCGGTGAACTGCTTATCTATCTCAAATCCGATATTCCACTACCAAATTCAGCAGCGCATCCAGACAAACTTTTAGATTTGTCAAAGAATGAATATTACGAAACCGCGCTCTCTAAGATGTAAAATTGATTATGCCAAAACCACGCCCTCCTCATCTTGTCAAACAAATTACTCAACATGGCAAAATTGTATGGTATGTACGTATTGGTCATGGCAAACGCATTAGAATACGCGGTACCTATGGAACGCAAGAGTTTGTTGATAACTACAAAAGCGCACTTGCCGAGTTACAAGGACTTATACTTCCTAAATCCAAAACCGGTAAACTTGTTGAAGGTTCATTTGCATGGCTGCTTAAACAATACTTTAACAGCTCTAATTGGCATAGCTACTCTAATACTACAAAGAAACAAAAAGAATACATTCTTATGAAGATATGCGACTCCATAGGAAATATTCCATACCAAGCAATTGAAAAGAAACATATCATAGCCGGTGTTGAACGGCGCAAAGAAACACCAGCAATGGCTAGAAACTTTCTGAAAGCCCTTAATGGACTTTTTAATTGGGCAATTGATCAAGGTCTTTTGGAAAATAATCCAACTTTAGGCGTCAAAAAACCTCCTCTTAAAAATAAAAGCGGCTTTCCTATTTGGACAGAAGAAGATGTTGAGAAATATTATCAAAGATGGTCCCATGGTACCCATGAACGCGTTTGGATTGATGTTCTTTTATATACGGGCTTGCGTCGTGGTGATGCGGTACGAATTGGTTGGAAAGATGTGAAAGATAATATCATTCATCTTAAGACAGAGAAAAGTAAATTCCAAACAGATGTCTTTCTACCTATTTTACCGGAATTAGCCAAAACGCTTGAAGCTGGTCCTATTGGAGTAGAAACATTCATCTGTAGTAAAACTAATCAAAAACTCTCCAAAGAAAGCTTTGGCGATACATTTAGAGACGCTTGTAATGCGGCTGGCATTAAAAAATCGGCGCATGGATTAAGAAAATTAGCAGCAACACGCGCAGCTAACTCTGGTGCAACAGTATCACAACTCAAAGCAATTTTTGGCTGGACAAATGATGCTATGGCATCTCTTTACACAAAGAGCGCAGATCGTAAAAGACTAGCTCTTGAAGCTATAAAAAAGCTCCAAAAAGATGAGGGATAGAGGCAAAAAAACTCAATAGAATCAAGATTCACCTATTCCCCCATATTAGACATAACTATTTTATTTTACTTGCTTTTTATATACCATTCACAGACGCCGTCGCGAAATAGGAGTTGAGTTCCTTAAGAAAGCTTTCTTAAAAAAAAGCACAGCTCAAATTGCATACAAAATATATGAAATAATGCACTTTCATTATCAAAACAACAAATGTTCCCTTGTCAAACTTTTCATCTTAAACTGAAGTTTATTTTAGTTTATAAACTTCATTATCCGCTGGGAAAGCACGAGATGTGACATCCTCTGCATAATTCTTTATTGCAGTTTCCATGGCTTGTTCAAAGTCTCCATAACGGCGTACAAATTTTGGCACATGAGCACCATAGCCCAACATATCTTCCATAACCAATACTTGTCCATCGCACTGATTGGATGCACCAATACCGATCGTAGGGATAGAAAGCTTTTCTGTCAGTTTTACTGCTAAAGGTTCGACAATCCCTTCTAAAACAATAGCAAAAGCACCGGCCTCCTCAATTGCAGCCCCATCGGCTTCAATTCTTTGCCAATCACTCTGTTTTCGTCCTTGTGTTTTGAAACCACCAAAACGATTCACCGCCTGGGGTGTAAGACCGATGTGCCCCATCACTGGAATGCCACGTTTACACAAAAAATCAATTGTTTCCGCTATATAAACACCACCTTCAAGCTTAACTGCACCACACCCCGTTTGAGCAAGAATACGCGATGCATTTAAAAAAGCTTGCTCTGGACTTTCCTCATAAGAGCCAAAAGGCATATCAATAACCACAAGAGCTTTTTGAGATCCACGCACCACGGCTTGTCCGTGTAAAATCATCATATCTAAATTAACAGGAAGCGTTGTCTCAAATCCATACACAACCATACCAACGCTATCACCAACCAAAAGGATATCGCAATATGGATCAGCAATCCGCGCAGTATAAGCTTGATAAGCTGTTAAAGAAACAATTGGCTGTTGTCCCTTTCTTGTACGTATTTCGGAAGATGTTATACGCTTTACGGTTTTATGTACACTCATTTTCCGCCCTTCTCTTGCAATATATATTGATCAATCAGCCTTACCTCTCCAAAGCGAACAGTAAGAAGTAAAACTGCTGGTTTATTCAATGTTCCTTTAATCACGCATAAAGTTTCCATATCCCGTAAATCTATTGCTTCAATGATTGCACGCGTTTCTTGTTGTAAAATATCACGAACAGTTTTGCATAATTTATCAACCGACCGTTCACCTTCATGGTAAAGCTTTTCAGCTGCTTTCCCACTTTCAGGAATAATTTTGGCAGCTTTACGATCTTCTAATGTTAAAAACTGATTGCGTGAAGAACAAGCGACACCATCTGACTCCCGTAGAATAGGAACTCCAACAATTTCAATAGGAAAAGCCAAATCTTCAACCATACGCCGAATAATTAAAATTTGTTGAAAATCCTTTTCCCCAAAAAAAGCCTTATCTGGTTGGACAATGTTAAAAAGTTTAGCAACAACGCTTGTCACACCACAAAAGTGCCCTGGACGTAATTTTCCCATCAAAATACGTGATAATTTTTTCACTTGCACAATTGTATCATTTCCCAGTGGCCACATTTCATCTACAGAAGGGGCAAAAACACATTCAACACCTGCTTCTTCTAACAAAGCACAATCGCCCTTCAAATCTCTTGGATATTGAGCAAAATCTTCATGAGGTCCAAATTGCTTTGGATTGACAAAAATAGAAACCAATACGCGATCACACATTGCTCTTGCATACTGTACTAATGCAAGATGACCATCATGCAATGCCCCCATTGTTGGAACAAAACCAATCGAAAAACCTAAACGTCG
Source organism: Bartonella sp. MR100HLJHH (assembly GCF_042194215.1). NCBI lineage: Bacteria > Pseudomonadati > Pseudomonadota > Alphaproteobacteria > Hyphomicrobiales > Bartonellaceae > Bartonella > Bartonella sp. MR100HLJHH. Next base: position 111,162 of record NZ_JBHIMR010000009.1, on the reverse strand, counting down.
TTCCTCTGAAGTATATTGTCGGACTTCAGCAATTGTCTTTAAAACTTTCATTTTCCCATTCAATTATCATCAGATTAATAAATTAATGCTTGTATACCAAATTGGCGCTCAAACAATTGTATCAAATTCATGCGCACTGACGGCTGCTTTATATCTCGTGGCTCCCAGACATGACGCATAAGAAAAAAACCCGTCAGTATAAAACCATTTATTATGTCACTAGAATCAGTAGGACGAGTCGTTCTTTGCACAAGAAACTGTGGTAGAATGAGAAGCTTTTTTTTCCAAGGTTCCCCTGCTTCTTCACAGACAGCCCGTCCAGATTTTGGTGATACGTAATGAAGCCTTTCCTGACGACCTGTTGCAGCACAACAAGATAAATCAAGACCAAAACCAAGTTCTTCAAGAAGCCGCATTTCAAAACGTACAAGCAATTCTGCATTTACAAATGGTTCATCAAAATTCTGCATAAAAAGGTGTAAAATATCATATAAAACGGGGTGCGGATCACGTTCGGGAAGAAGCCGCAAATGAAAAGCTATCAATTGCAAAGCATAAAGTGCTTCTGGTAGACAGATTAATCGTGCCGCATGTAGATCAAGAGCTTCAAGCCGAAAAAGTCCCAAATGTTCTTCTAAACGAGCCCACCATTCAGCCTCCACAAAATTTCCAGGTTGAAGAAGAGCTGCCATACGACGTGATCGCCCCCCTTTTACCACTCCCATATAACGACCATGTTCACGTGTCATAACCTCAAGAATAACACTTGTTTCACCATATTGGCGTGTACCAAGAATAACAGCTTGTTCTTTCCACTTCATTTTACTTTAATTATTTTAAAAAATCTTATTTTAAAAAATCCAATCCCATTTCGCGATAACGTTCTGGATCGGTATCCCAATTATCGCGCACTTTCACAAAGAGAAAAAGATGAACCTTTTGATCCATAATTTCCATGAGTTCTTTACGTGCTGCTTGACCAATCGCTTTAATTGTATCGCCTTTTGCTCCTAAGACAATTTTTTTCTGACTCTCACGCTCGACATAAATAACTTGATTAATTTTAACGGAACCATCTGAACGCTCTTCCCAGTTTTCTGTTTCAACCGTTGAGGAATAAGGAAGTTCATCATGAAGACGAAGAAAAAGTTTTTCACGCGTAATTTCAGCAGCAAGATGACGCATGGGCATATCGGAAATTTGATCTTCCGGATAATACCATGGTCCCTCCTGCATCATATTACTCAACGCATGAAGTAAATCCTTGCAACCAGAACCGTTTAGAGCAGAAATCATAAATGTTTGCGCAAACTTTACACGTTCATTTATTTTAGTGGTTAACGCTAGAAGAGATGATTTAACAACTGTATCAACCTTATTAAGAACAAGAACTTTTTCTTGTTTCATGTTGTTTACAATATCTAACATCATATCAACTTCATCCGAAAGACCACTTTGAGCGTCAATTAAAACGAGCAGAACATCCGCGCTCTTAGCCCCTCCCCAAGCAGCAGAGACCATGGCACGTTCTAAGCGCTTATGGGGACGAAAAACACCCGGTGTATCGACCAACACAATTTGCACATCATCATGAATGACAATACCGCGGATTAAAGTTCGTGTTGTTTGTACCTTATGCGTTACAATCGAAACCTTTGTTCCAACCAATTGATTAACCAATGTCGATTTACCGGCATTAGGCATCCCAATAAGTACAACAAACCCAGAACGCGTTTTCATAACGTCACTCATGATCATTTTTTCCCACTGTTTTCCATACACCCTCTCGTCGCAAAATTTTTTCAGCTGCCATTCTTTCGGCATATCTTTTGGAACTTCCCTGCCCAATCTCTGAAGCAAACCCAGAAATACTTACCTCTACCATAAAAACAGGATCGTGATCTGGACCTGAACGTTTTATAACCTGATAATGTGGTTGTGCATTGCCTTGGATATGCGCCCATTCCTGTAATTCGGTCTTGGCATCACGCCGACCAGCATCCATTTTCTTTGCCCGACCGTGCCAATATTTTTGAATAAAAGGGCGAACGCTTTCCAATCCTCCATCGAGATATATCACGGCAATCAAAGCTTCCACGACATCTGCATGCATATTGATGAGTCGACGCCCCTCGAAATTTTTCATCTCAAAACCAACACGGATCATATCAGGCAGCCTCATTTCACGCGCAATATCAGCACATGTCTGCGCATTAACCAGATGATTCAAACGGACTGATAATTCACCTTCACTTGCCTGAGGAAAAAGTTGATACAGCATTTCTGCAATCAAAAGCCCTAAAACCCGATCCCCTAGAAACTCTAGTCGTTCATAATTCCCCTGTTCCGAATCTTGTACACTCGAGTGTGTTAATGCCTTCTTTAACCTCTCTTCATCTTTAAAACGATGCCCCGTCAGCTTGAAAAGCTGATCAATCATTAGACGTTTCATCGTTGTTTCCTTGCTTGATAAGCGGCAAATCATGAACCGTATTTATGAAAGAAAACAAACGCTTCCAACGCACATCAAATGGCCAGCGCCAAACCTGCCAAGCACTTGAACCGTTACTGATAGAAAAGAAAATCACGCTCGCGCGACCAATAAGATTTTCTTCTGGAACATAGCCTACATCTAAACGACTATCATCTGAATTGTCGCGGTTATCTCCCATCATAAAGTAATGTCCTTGAGGAACTTCAAAAACTTTTGTATCATCAACTTTCGGGATGAAAGCTAAATCAAGTGTATCATAACTAACACCGTTAGGCATTGTCTCGCGATAAACCTCAACAGGATAGTTAACCTCTGTTATATCAGAATTATCAATCTCCCCCATAAAGTGACGTGAAACAGCCTCATCATTAATATAAAGAACACTTTGACGGACTTGTATACGATCACCTGGTAGCCCAACAACGCGTTTTATATAATCAATCTTCGGATTACTTGGTAAGCGAAAAACGACCACATCTCCACGTTGAGGTTGAGATGCCCAAATCCGTCCAGAAAAAAGAGGAGGAGAAAAGGGGATGGAAAAACGAGAATACCCATATGCATACTTAGAAACAAACAGATAATCTCCCACCAACAAAGTAGGACGCATTGAACCGGACGGAATACTAAAAGGCTGGAAAAAAAGTGTCCGAATAACCGCTGCTAAAAGCAGAGCCTGTACTAAAACAGAAATAAATTCACGAACCCCGCCTTTTTTTTCTTTTTTATGCACTTTATCTTTTTGGATCATCACCAACTGCCTTCTCATCACAGATATAATTTTTTTCATCATAATATTCAAATAACAAAAGCACAATCTCTCACACCATCTATCCACGTGGAAGTGCTTCGATAATAATAAATGCCTGTGCCCAAGGAAAATCATCTGTTATGCTAAGATGAATAACTGCATCATGATGAGGAGGTAATAACTTTTGAAGTTGCACTTGCGCACGATTTGTTAATTGCATTATTGGTTTACCAGATGGCAAATTAACGACCCCCATGTCTTTCCAATTGATACCACAAGCGATTCCCGTTCCTAAGGCTTTAGCGCATGCTTCTTTAGCAGCAAATCTTTTTGCATAGGAAGAGGAGCTTTTTTTGAGATTTTCGGATCTATTCCTTTCAATATCCGTAAAAATACGTTGGGTAAAACGCTCACCATAGCGAACCAACATTTTCTCAATACGTCGTATATCAACCAGATCATTTCCAAGACCAACAATCATACGGTATTACCCGATCTTTCTTCCGATGAACGCTTCTTTAAACGCCTTTTTTTTATAATCTTTTGATATCGCTTTTGTTTAAAACGAACCGTTGCTCTGTAAACACCTATATAAGATAAACCACCAAAAACAATACCTAAAAGAGTTCCACCTAAAATCATAGGACTCATAATTGTGTCCCATGCGCCTTTAAAGAGGAGAGAGAGATTTGACAATGTCAAACCATTAAATAGAGCACGAATTTGCGAAAGAGAAATCTCTTTGACATCGCTAAAAAGTGATAAACAAAAATACCCTACTTTATAATCAGCCATGACAATCAATAAAAATGTGAGTGGATTAGAAAAAATCGTCCCAATGATTGCGGCAGCAAAGTTTGCACGCAAAAGCCAAGAAAAAAATATTGCCAAAATAATATGCAACCCAAAGAAAGGGGAACAAGCTAAAAAAATGCCAACAGCAACCCCTAATGCTACTTCATGCGGTGTTGCTGATATACGCAAAATACGTTTATGTATGTAGCAAAATGAGCGAGAAAATGAACGACGTGGCCATAACCAAAGTCGAATACGCGTTACAAAATCTATTGGTTCTCGACTACGAAAAAGCATATGACTCTCAATATACATCTTTTGATGATGAAATAATTTATATCATCCAAATTAATCTTTTTAAGCTTTTGCACAAAAAAAATAGAACGACAATTAAATATTTCGACTGCCTGGTTTAATCGCTGGAAGAACAGAAAGCTCTGCAGGAAGTGCATCACTAGTATAAGAGGTTATCTCATATTCAGCAAGCGCAATCAATGGAACTCCAACATTGACCTTACCACCAGAACGATCAAGGATACATGCACTGGCCAATACCTCTGCTCCTGCTGCAACAAGCGCCTCAATAGTCTCACGAATGGAAAGACCCGTTGTCACAATATCTTCGACAATAACAACCCGTGCACCCTTCTTGATTTCAAAACGACGCAATTCAAAGATGCCATTTACACGCTCTACCCAAAGAGAAGGAACACCAAGGTGACGTGAAGTTTCATAGGAAGGAATAAGGCCGCCAATTGCGGGACCAACAACATAATCAATTTTTCCCTCGATAGATTTTTTGATTTTTTCAGCCAATCCACGACATAACTTTTCCGTCAAGTCAGCATGCATGAATACTTTCGCTTTTTGCATATAAGTCGCACTATGGCGCCCCGATGTTAAAATAAAATGCCCTTCTAGAATAGCATCTGCTTGTTTAAAAATATCAATGACATCTTGTGTATTCATTGCAAAATCTTTCTTTTTATCCATGAACCCGCCGTACTGTACTTACTGAACCTGCCTCTTTTAACTGAGAAAAAATACGATTCAAATGTTTTAAATCCCACACTTCCAAATCAATCATAATTTCTGTAAAATCCGGTGCTGTACGGATAAAAGATAAATTTTGGATATTGGCATCGTTAGCAGAAATTATTTGTGTAATTTCAGCCAAAGAGCCAGGACTATTTACAACCAAAATATTTATCCGTGCAGGAAAACGTTCATTCATTTGGGCATCAATATCCCAGCGGACATCAATCCATCGTTCTGGCTGATCATCATATGCCATCAAAGCTGAAGACTGTATTGGATAAATAACGATCCCAGCTCCGGGCTGCATAATACCAACAATCCGATCTCCAGGTACTGCTCCTTCCGGTGAAAAACGTACGGGTATATCTCCACGGGTTCCTCTAATAGGCAATGCTTTAGATTGATGATTCTCGACCATTGCATTTTTTTCATTTTCTGGAACTTTAAAAATCATACCTTGAGCATTCTCAATATTAAACCAACCTTCTTCCCCAGGCTTAAAAGATGACTTTTGTACCACACGGTGATCTTGATAATCAGGATAAACCGCTTTAATCACATCAGCGGAAAACAGCTCTCCACGCCCAACAGCAGCCAATACATCCTCTACATCTTTACGTGCTAAACGTGGCAAAACTTTCTTCAAAACGTCTTTTGAAAATTGTTTTCCCATATATTCAAATGAACGCTCGAGAATACGATATCCTAAACCCGAATATTGTTTACGTACCGCGGCACGACTTGCTCGTCGAATAGCTGAACGTGCTTTACCTGTGACAACAAGAAATTCCCATGCAGCTGGCGGAATTTGAGCATGTGAACGAATAATATCAACTTCATCACCATTTTTTAATTTGGTCATTAAAGGCATAATACGACCATTGATTTTCACACCCACACAAGAATCACCGATGTCTGTATGGACGGCATAAGCAAAATCAATAGGCGTAGCTCCTTTAGGAAAAGCAATTAATCGACCTTTCGGCGTAAAACAAAAAACTTGATCTTGAAAAAGCTCAAGCTTTGTGTGTTCTAAAAATTCTTCCGGATTATCTCCATCTGACAAAGATTGTATCGTTTGACGCAACCATGCATACGCATTTGTTTCATTTGATAACCTCGAAGCCGAATAATTAGAACCTTGCTCTTTATAAATGGAATGTGCCGCAACGCCATATTCAGCAATTTCATCCATAGCAGCAGTTCTAATCTGCAATTCAACACGTTGTCGCGATGGTCCCACAATCGTTGTATGAATGGAACGATAATCATTCTGCTTTGGTATAGAAATATAATCTTTAAAACGACCAGGAACCATTGGCCACGTCGTATGAATGACACCAAGAGCGCGATAACAATCATGCACTGTTTCAACAATCACACGAAATCCAAAAATATCGGATAATTGTTCAAAAGAAAGCGCCTTGCTTTCCATTTTGCGAAAGACGGAATACGATTTTTTCTGACGGCTTTTAACATTCGCTTTAATGCCATGCTCGAAAAAAAGTTTTGTCAACTCGTTTTCAATTGTGGAAAGCAAATCACGATTGCGTTTTGATAACTCAGAAAGACGATTGGTAATCGTACGATAACCTTCTGGATTTAAATAAAAGAAAGAAAGATCCTCTAATTCCTCGCGCATATCTTGCATACCCATACGACCAGCAAGCGGCGCATAAATATCCATCGTCTCCTCAGCAATTCGCCGACGTTTATCATCACGCATAACACCAAGGGTGCGCATATTATGAAGACGATCAGCAAGTTTGACTAAAAGAACACGAACATCATCAGAGATGGCAATAAGAAGCTTACGAAGATTTTCTGCCTGTACGGCTTTCTTTGATACAAGATCAAGCTTATTAAGCTTTGTAAGTCCTTCAACCAACTTCCCAATTTCAGAACCAAAAAGCTGATCAATTTCTGCTCGTGTAGCGCTTGTATCTTCAATTGTATCATGCAAAAGAGCAACAGCAATCGTCGCCTCATCCAACCGCATATCTGTCAAAATAGCAGCAACTTCTAAAGGATGAGAAAAATAAAGATCACCTGAAGCACGCTTTTGATGTGCATGCTTTCTCATTGCATAATCATAGGCCCTGTTTAAAAGAGCCTCATCTACGTCAGACTTGTAACGTTGAACACGTCCAACAAGCTCACACTGACGCATCATACGAGCATATCCTTTATCTTTTCACACCCCTAATCCTTATTGAACACGTCTTATCAATAAAAGACAAGAAAAATAACGGCTCCTTACAGACAAGGTATCTTTACTCCTGTAATATAAAATGCCGCAATTAATAATCGTCACTTTTTTCTGGAACAACCAAACCTTCAATACCCGCTAAAAGCTCTTCCTCTGACATATGATCAAATGAAGTACCTTCTTCTTGCGACGACGTATTAAAAACACTTTCAGCTTCACCTGAATGGGTAATAAATTCACTTGCCATTTCTGGCTCATCTACTTCCACATGCTTTTGCAGCGAATGAATAAGGTCTTCCTTTAAATCAGCAGGCGACAATGTTTCTTCTGCTATTTCACGCAAAGCAACAACTGGATTTTTATCATTATCACGATCAACCGTAATCTGCGCTCCTTGTGAAATCTGACGCGCCCGATGACCTGCTAAAAGTACCAATTCAAAGCGGTTGTCAACTTTATCAATACAATCTTCTACCGTTACGCGGGCCATTTATGCCTCTTTCTCAAATAAAAAAATTTAATAGCGGATAGAGGAGTATATACAATAATCAAAATAAAACACAAGAAAAACAACACAAACTTTTATATTTTTTGATTAAAGAACTTATTTAAGAAAATTCTTGGAAAATTTATAAAAATGTATAACCTATCCATGCTCGTTATCAAAGCTGCTCTTAAAAGCATTCCAATAGATTGGCTTCAAACAAGGGGAGGTCTTTCTTGACAAAATACTTGTCTGGAGTCTTCATCCTTTTAAAAGGAACACCAGCTGTTTAAAATCCTTTGCAATAACGACAGCCTTATGCATACTTTTTATGATAATATCTTTATTTAAAGAGAGAACTTTTTTTCTTTGAACATCATGTGTATTGTACTCTTATTCATCAAATAAATTACTGAAAGATTACCTCTCTGTACATAATAATTAGCAATAAGTTTATATTAAACTTTATTTATATTCATTATAGATTGTTTATCAAAACATAACCCGTCATATACGCTATAAAAGACTCAAAAAAATAGAAAAAACGATTGATGCCTAACACCACGAATAGCCAATTAACATCGCTTTGCCCAGAACCACCCCAAAATTGCAATTTATGTCCTAGGCTCCATCAGTTTATCGCTGACTGGCGTATCAAAGAACCAAGTTGGTATAACGCACCGGTGCGCCCCTTCTTTCCTTATAAAGGAGCAGACACAACGCGCCTTCTTATTGTTGGGCTTGCTCCTGGATTACGCGGAGCAAATCGAACTGGACGTCCATTCACTGGTGATTATGCTGGGCACTTACTTTATTCAACTTTAAAAAAATTTGGTTTTGCCCAAGGAACCTTTGAAGAAAGAGCAGACGATACTCTTGAGCTGATTGATGCAGCAATCGTCAACTCTGTTCGTTGTGTTCCCCCAGAAAATAAACCCACCGGTGCAGAAATTAACACGTGCCGCTATTTCTTCTCACCTCTTTTAACAAATCTTCCCAAACTTAAAGCCGTTATTACCTTAGGCACCATTGCGCACCATTCAACGATACGTGCCCTTAATGCAAAAGTTTTAGCTCACCCTTTTGGACACGGCGAAATTCATAACATCGGCAGATTACGCATCTTTTCGAGCTATCACTGTTCTCGTTATAATACAAATACTGGACGCTTGACAGACGCCATGTTTCACCAAATTTTTCAAGCAGCAAAAACATACTTAGATCAATGCTAAAACTGTTTTAAACCAGGGCTATAAATAAAGGATATCTAAATCGCATCCGTCATCCATATCTTTTTAAAAGTCTTGCTTTTTCACGTCCCCAATCGCGTTTTTTTTCCGTTTCGCGCTTATCATGAAGCTTTTTTCCCCGCGCTAGAGCAATCTCCAACTTAACACGCCCTCGTTCATTAAAATAAAGTTTAAGAGGAACAAGTGTCATTCCTTCACGAGACGTTGCATTAAAAAAACGTGCCATCTCACGTTTTGAAAGTAATAACTTGCGCAAACGTCGCGGTTCATGATTAAAACGATTAGCCTGCGTATATTCAGGAATATAGCTGTTTACTAACCATAATTCCCCATTCTCAAAACTCGCATAGCTTTCAGCAATATTGGCATGATTAGAACGCAAGGACTTTACTTCCGCTCCCTGAAGGACAAGACCGGCCTCGAGATTATTAAGGATTTCAAAATTAAAACGTGCTTTACGATTGTCAGCAATTATTTTCCGTACGGGCGCGTTCTTTTTTTTATTCATGGCTTTGTCAATATCATTTTATGCTTTTAAAATACCAGCATGACTGAGGGCTACATCAATAATCTTCTTTGTTCTTTCTGTTAATGGAACAATCGGAGAACGCACAGTATCACCACAAAATCCTAATTTTGCAGCAGCATATTTAATACCCGCTGGACTAGGCTCAATAAATACAGCACGATTAAGAGGCATCAAGCGATCATTTAATTCTCGTGCTGTTTTATAATCACCACGAAAACAAGCAGCTTGAAGCTCTGCACACAGCTTTGGAGCAACATTGGAGGAAACTGAAATACACCCCATACCTCCATGTGCATTAAAACCTAACGCTGTACAATCATCACCGGAAAGCTGTACAAAATCCTTCCCACACTTTTCACGTTGTTCACTAACGCGTTCAATTCTGCTCGTTGCATCTTTTACACCAATGATATTTTTAAAATCTTGATAAAGGTCTTTCATCGTTTCCACAGCCATATCGATAACAGAACGACCAGGAATATTATAAATTATAATCGGAATAGAAACAGCTTTGGCAATGGAAGAAAAATGTTTGTATAAACCAGATTGATTTGGTCTATTATAATAGGGAGTGACAACCAAAACTGCATCTGCACCAGCTTTTTGCGCGTATTGTGCAAGCTCTACAGCCTCACTTGTGCTATTTGATCCCGCTCCAGCAACAACAGGAACACGCTTTGCGACCTGCTCAACACACAATTCTATAATCCGCTTATGTTCTTCATGACTTAACGTTGCTGATTCACCGGTTGTCCCAACTGGGCTTACACCATTAATCCCTTGTGTAATCTGCCATTCAATAAAATCACAAAACGCCTTCTCATCAATTGCGCCCTTATTATCAAACGGTGTAATAAGCGCAGTTATAGCTCCCTTGAGCATGATAAACTCCCTATAATATTCGCTTTTATTTTTTTAATAATCGCCTTTTATAAATTTTAAATAGAGCATAATCTTGCTCTATCATTGAAGCAAGATGAATTTCAAAAAAAGCCCTCATAAGATGAAAATGTCCCTCCTTAAATGTTGCACATTTATTTAAAATAAACCGTCTATATTAACGCGTTTTTCATGCTTGTGTTCTATAAATCCTTAAGTTTTTACAAAAAGCAAGGTCTCAAGGTCTTTTCTCTATGCGTGTATTTTCCACCTCTCTTTTCGTATCAACCTTTACTGCACTTATACTGGCAATAAGAATTTTATTTTCAAGTGCATCCGCGCAAACACCTCTTTTGCACGGGAAAGCGCCAATCCCTTTGGTGCGCCCTACTCCCTTTACCGAAAAAGGAGCTCAAGAGCCTCTTCAACAGATACACACGACATCACACAATACTGCTACACTTCAGCAACTGAAAGCTGGGCTAGATGCACTAGCAAACAACAATATTGCAAAAACAATAAATCTTCGTAATTCAATGGAAAAACATAGCCTTGATCGTCATATTTTGACATGGGCGCTGGGGATATCAAACAAAGCTAATATACCAAGTTCTGAAATATTTAATGCAATCAACATGCTAAAAGGATGGCCCGGTATAGAAACGATGCAACGCAATGCTGAACGTGCTTTTCTTAACGAAACCAACGTCTCACGCGCAATCATCCAAAAATTTTCTCATCACCCGCCCCAAACAGCGCAAGGAATGGCTCTCTTCGCTAAAGCACTTATCGCAACGGGACAAACCACTCGTGCTCAACACGTTATTGCACCGTGGTGGCATAAGACACAGCTTAATGCAAAAGAAGAAACATTTGTTCTTAAAAATGCAAGCGTTGCATTAAAACCTATTGATCATTTGAAACGCATGCAATTTATGCTGTATGCATATCGTTTTGATTCAGCAGCACGCGTTGCAAAATTAGCCCATGCTCAATCTCTTTTTGATGCTTTTGTGGCCGTTGAAAAAAATGACCCTAGAGCTACACAAAAATTAAAAGCTGTAGAGAGATCATGGCAAAAAGATCCTCTTTTTCAGTTTGCTCGAATACGCCATCTTCGACGAACAGAGCAATATAATGCAGCCGCAGCACTCATGATGAAAACATCAAAAGATGCATTCCGCCTTATGAACCCTCATTCATTGTGGAAAGAACAACGCGCCCTTTCTCGTGAAATGCTCGATTTAAATAAACCAAAAATTGCTTACCAACTCGTTGCAATGCACACTGGTATAACATCTGCATTAGCTATCGATGCTGAGTTTCATGCAGGATGGTACGCACTACGGTTTCTTCATAACCCTAAATTGGCAATGCAGCATTTTTCACGTATTCCTCAACTCTCTTCTTCACCTTTTTCTGCATCACGTGGATATTACTGGATGGGACGAACAGCAGAAACGCTAGAAGAACATAAAAATGCCCAGCATTACTTTCATCGCGCAGCTCATTTTGGTGCAACTTACTATGGTCAATTAGCCGCTGCACGACTCAACCAAAAAAAGCTTAAAGTTTTCTTTCCCAAACCAACAACCGCTGAGCGACAACATTTTAGTGCACGAAAAGCGATCAAAGCAATTCAACGTCTTGAAGCAGCCGGCTATGCTGATTTTGCTAAAATTTTTTATAGAGAGCTCGGAAAAAAAATAGAAAGCCCCGGCGAATTAGCCCTTCTGGCTGTTATGGCAGAAAAAAATGGAGACTATTATACCAGCCTCAAAATTGGAAAAATGGCTGTTTTTCAGGGAAAAAATGTCGGTGCACTCTCTCATCCTCTGGGAGCTATACCAGCTTCTACTAATATTTCTGTAGAAGAAAAATCGCTTATCTATGCCATTGCACGCCAAGAAAGCGAATTTAATCCAACAGCCATATCAAAAGCAGGCGCACAAGGTATACTCCAATTGCTTCCTACAACAGCAAAAGCATTGGCAAAAAAATACTCAATCGCATGGTCTCCTAAAAAATTTAGCAGTGATGCTCATTATAATGCAACATTAGGTGCCCATTTTCTCAATGAACAATTGGAACGTTTTAATGGATCCTATATACTAACTCTTATTGGCTATAATGCGGGTCCCCGTCGAGTCAATGAATGGATAAAACGTTATGGCGATCCTCGAGGACAATCTCTCGATAACGTCATTGATTGGATTGAGCGTATTCCTTATACAGAAACACGTAATTACGTGATGCGTGTCATGGAAAATTATGGTGTCTACAAAGCAAGACTCACTGGGAAAATAGATATAAAAACCGACCTGCTTTCTGGTCGACGGAAATGATATGCCTTAACTTCCCAAATAGTATTTGAAAGTGTTCATAAGAAGTGTTTTTATTCCTTTTTAAATAATACCCACATACCAACCTGCTTATGATATATATATATAAGCAAATAATTTTAATTGATTCAGTATCAATAAATTCGAAATGAGAAAACCCTACGCTATTCAGATCTTTTATTTCAAACACAAAATGATAAATTATCATTATAAATCAACATGTTGTACAAATAGTTCATTTCTTCTCAACATAAACGACAATATCATAGATGATTACAAATAGGTCATTTTTTTACTGTTGCTTATTAGTGTCAATATTCAAATCTTGTACAACAGCATATTTTAAGACTATTTTGTTCTGCTTATAACATTTCTATACCAAATAAGAGTACGTTATTATGTATATCGTTTGGATTATCTCTAATAACAGAAAGACAGACTCATTGAGTTAGAAAGCTTTAAAGACAAACAATTCTCTTCTACCCCTTCCCTTTTCATTCGGGTTTACGACTTTTAAATATGTCAATATCTTTTAATGATGAAGATAAAGCTTTGCTTTTTTCCCCCATTTTTACATATAAGCTCACATCCTTCACACAAAACAGAGCATCTCAAAATAGTATGTTTTTCTTATTTATATTCTTGTTTTATTTTAATGTTTCTAAGGTCATTTCACAACGGTGTATCTGAAAAGTATTTACGAAAATCCTCTCACGAATGGTATAAAAATCGATGAGACACGATTAACCTTTACTGAATAAAAGCTATAGCTCTATCATCCCTTAACTCCCAATGTTGTAACAGCCCTTTCATTTAGAGCATTCATAAGAAATATATTCACTGCTTTTTAGAAGTTTTATATCCATGCTCCCCCTCAACTTGTGTCATAAGTAAGCGAATGGTTTTGATTGATACAACGTCAAAAAAATCGAACGAACTATATTTTAACTTTTGTTAAAATTATAAATAATTATTATAAATCAATATATTATAAGAATAAGCGCCCTATATAAAAAATCAGCTAAATATCAGGGATACTCTGATTATTTTATTCACTTTTGATAGTGGTGGTGGTGGAAAAGAACCAACGCGTTGAAGTGCCGCCATCGCTAATCGATCAAGTTCCGGATTACCAGCAGAGACTGCCACACGACTAGAAAAAATACTTCCTTGCTCATGCACCATAAATTCTAACTTCACCGTTCCTTTTGCACGACTGGTACGCTGTCCCACAATATAATTTTTTTGCCTTTCTAATTGTGACTGTACCTTTGCTAACCACTCCATTAACAACATATCTTCAAGCCCTGCCGTACCGACGCCCTTGTTGGTGGAAGAAGAACGTACCGCCTTTGCATTGGAGCGCTTTACTACAGCCTTTGGCATCGGTAGTGTTTTTTTGATAAACGCTTTATGTTCCACTTTTTGAGGAAGGGGTTCTTCCAAAGACTTTAAGTCATCTTGTTCTATCATATGCTGAAGTTCTTCCGATTGAACTTCATCCACGGATTCCAATTCCTCTGACTCCTGCTCTAAAAGATCAGACTGTAATACTTTTGGCTCTGTATTAATATCCGACTCTGTATGAATATCTGACAAATCTGTATCAACATCCGGATAGACAGTTTCTTGCACAAAAGTCAGCTCAATCTCCGACGAGAGCAAGCCATTACCTACACCCGTACTTTGAAAATAAAATTGCGCTCCCAATAATACATGCAAAAATAAAGCTCCAACAAATGCACCAATCCAAAGAGTTAATAATTGCGTCGTATTTGCAAAATTCATCATTTCTTCTGCCACTATTTTAAGCTTAATATTGGTGTTCAATCTCATTAAAACAGGCTATTTTGAAATTGCAACTTTTTTCTTGACTGATTTTGTCATGTTTAATATGGTTTTCTAGTGATTTTGTCTTGTTGGCAAAATCATTTCTGCTTGGCTGGCAAGTTTTAATCAGCGGGTCCAGCCTTTTTGTATGTAAGTAAAATTTCAAAACAGAGAGGGGATGTTTAAAAGGGTTGTGATGTGTTATGCAAATAAGACGAAAAAATATCTATAAAAGCTGTGTGATTTTAAGTGCATTATCGGTCTGTATGCCTTCATTTGTTTTTGCACGAAATAAAGATGGAGGTGCTGTCACTGAACTCAAACCAATTGTTATTGAAGAGAAAAAAATAGGAACGGCCTTGGATTCGGTCACTATTTTGACAGATCGAAAAACCGCGAAGGATATTCGTGAGAAGCAAATAACTGATGCCTATGATATTAGTCGTCTTTATCCAACCGTGGGGTATAACCCAAGCAATAACAGTTTTGTCATGCGTGGTTTAGAAGCAAACCGTGTTCTCACAACAATGGATGGTATTGTTCTTCCATGGTTCAATGATATATTGCGTGAGAACAGTGGTAACACAATGTTTGACTTTAGTGCGCTTTCCACACTTGATGTTATTCAGGGATCGGATTCTAGTCTTTATGGCTCTGGTGCACTAGGAGGAGTTGTTGCGTTGCGTACCCTTGATCCTGAAGATCTTATCACAGAAGGAAAAAATTGGGGTGGTCTTATAAGAGGTGGTTATCATTCTGTTGATAATAGTTGGCACGTAGATCAAGCTGTTGCAATGCGTGCTCAACAAACGTTTTTGCTTTTCCAAGGTTCTTATGCGGAAGGTCATGAGCGCAAAAATATGGGAACTCTAGAAGGCTATGAAGAGCGCACACGTAAAAACCCTGCTCATTTTGACCAAAATAATTTGCTCTTTAAAATTCACCAATACCTTGATGACAATCACCGGCTTGGTTTTACAGCAGAGCGTTTTGGTCACAATATTGATACACATTTATTGAATGCTTCTGACAGATATGCCCCTGGTTCCGTTTATGAGAAGGACGACAAACTCCGTGAACGCTTTTCTCTTTCTTATGACTATAACGGCAATGAAGATGCTATTTTTGATGCGTTTCGTGGACAGATTTATTGGCAAAGACAGTCAAGTCATGATATTACGACTTCATTTCGTGTTTCGGCACCCAAAGGGGATTTTTTGAGAGATAATTTTTTGCGTAATACCAATTATGGTTTCAATGCTGATGCTCTCAAGAAAGTTCATATTGGCACTGTAGATCATACGTTAAAGCTTGCCGCTAATGTCGTGTCATCTAAGTTTCATCATTATTTGTTCGGGAAAGATAATTGTCACTTGCCGGAAAATGCACGGGGGTGCCTCTTTGTACCCGCTAATCGGTCAGATTCACCAGATACAAATGGCTATAATTTGGGTTTTGTTTTTGAAGATGAAATTGGCTTTGCTGATAACCATTTCCGTATAACACCTGGAATTCGTTATGATTGGTATAAGTATATCCCTCAGAAAACGTCTTCTTATGAGAAAGCTCTGCTTTCTGACAAATTTCCTCCAGAAAGAAATGGTTCACGTTTTTCTCCCAAATTACGTGTGGAGTGGGATGTTCGTGATCAAGTAACGCTCTATGCTCAATGGGCACAGGCTTTTCGTGCACCACGTGTTGCAGAACTTTACGTCTCTTATATGAAACCCCCTGCTTATTACTCGAAGGGCAACCCTGATCTAAAAGCAGAAACGAGCAATGGGTATGATGTTGGCATAAGGTATGGAAATGGAAATTTCGGTGGTTCACTCAGTGCCTTTTTCAATCAATACAAGGACTTCATAGATACTGTGGATATAGGGCCATCAGAGGAATACCGATTGGGACGTCGCCATTATACAAATCGTGCGAATGTGCGTATTTATGGTGCTGAAGCAAAAATACATTTGGCTCTTAATGATGGATTCCATAGCAATTTTTCTCTTACCTATTCGCAAGGAAAGGATCTTGATAAAGATGAATATCTTAACTCAATTCCAGCTTTAAAAGTGATTGCTGGGATCGGATATGCAAAAGAAATCTGGGGAGCAGACGTCGTGCTTACCTCATCTGCCAAACGTGATAAAGTTGCTAAGGAATCGGACTATCAAAAAATTCCAGGTTATAATATTATTGATGTGTCAGGTTGGTTGAAGCCCTTTGGTGAAAAGGGTCCTGTTATAAGGGCTGGTGTTTATAATCTGTTCAATCAAAAATATTGGAATGTATCAGATCTTCCTTCCGGTGAAAGCTCAACGCCGAAGGATTATTATAGTCAGCCTGGTCGCAACTTTAAAGTTTCGTTCGTGCAAAAATTTTAGTCACTTTTGTTAACCATTAGATCAATGAAAAAGGTTATATCGGTAAAGAATAAATTATTGCGTTTCTGTTCTCATTGTCCTTTGAACAACAAATTTTGATGTTAGCGCTTTAACTCTTTGTAATTTATCGGTTTTTATTGTTCTACTGTTGATAAAATAAGGGCTTATTTGGTGGTGGGTTGAACCATTAGTTGATAGTGGTTCGACTTACTTTTTTTGATTTGAAAAATTAAACAATTAACCTTTAAACAGGTAACATAAGGATAAGCCCATGTCATACACAGCCGAAATGATTATTCGCTTGCGTGAAGAAAAAAAAGAGATGCGTAGCCGCGATTTCGCGGACTCTATTGGTATATCCGAAGCAGAACTCATTGCGGCTTATTGTACAATTGGAAAAGCAAAAAAACTACGCGCTGATGTCGCTACTCTCTTGGAAAATGCTCCTAAACTTGGAATAGTCATGGCATTAACACGGAATGAAAATGCTGTCCATGAAATAACAGGATGTTTTGAGAAGATTGTTCAAAGTCAGCATATTCCGATAACACTCGGTGAAATTGACTTGCGTATTTTTTCAAAACAGTGGAAGTTTGGTTTCGAGCATGACGTGACTATTCTCGGAACACCTATGAAAAGTCTGCAATTTTTTGATCAATATGGCATTGCTATTTTCAAACTCTATTCTCAAGACGCAACAAATATGGAAGAATGGGCTGCACTTGTTGAAAAGTTGCTTCATGACGATCAATCATCCGCACTTGATATTTCTCCCGCTCCTACTCCAGTACAATGTGATACGGCAAAGTTAGATGTTGAAAAGTTCCGAGATCGTTGGCGACAGATGACTGATGTGCATCAACTTCATGGAATTATTTCTGAACTGAAAATTAATCGACATAATGCTGTAAAACATGCCGGAAATGAATTTGCCGATGAGTTAAAAATAGAAGCTGTTGAGATGATGCTCAAACAAGTTGCACAAGAAGAGTTACCAATTATGTGTTTTGTTGGAAATAAAGGATGTATCCAAATTTTCACTGGGCAAGTAAAGAACATTAAGCAAATGGGACCTTGGCTTAATGTTCTCGATCAGAAATTTCACCTCCATTTACTCGTTTCTGGAATCAAGAAGGTATGGCGTGTTCGCAAACCTACAATTGATGGGTATGTCAACTCACTTGAAGTTTTCGATAAAGATGATGAGATGATTATTCAATTCTTTGGCGTACGCAAGGAGGGCCAAAAAGAACGTGAAGATTGGCGCTCTTTATTGAATGGTTTACCATCGTGTCAAGAAAACAGCAGTAACTAAGATAAGGTAAGGTCAGACATGTTCATATCTCTTTTGCATAGGTTATCAAACCTTTTCCTTATGTGTTTACTGCTCTCTCTTACCTGTTTTTCTAAACAAGTGATTGCTGAACCCACAACCCGTTTTCCTGAAAATGCTCGAATTGTTTCTATCGGCGGAGCACTTACAGAAATTGTCTATGCATTGGGAGCCCAAGATCAACTTATCGCCCGTGATAGTACAAGCGTCTACCCACAAGAAGCGCTCAAGCTTCCTGTGCTTGGATATATGCGTGCTCTTTCACCTGAGGGTGTTTTATCACTTGCCCCAGAGGGCATATTACTTGTTGAAGGAAGCGGTCCTGCTTCAACGATTGATATTCTCAAAAAAACATCAATACCTCTGGTGATCATACCAGAAGACTACTCCCGTGAAAATGTGATAGAAAAGATTCGCCTCGTTGGCCAAGCTATTCATCGAGAAGTGCAAGCGGCTGCGTTAATTGAAAAATTGAAGCGTAATTTTTTAGAAAACGATGCGCTTTTGGCGAAAGTAACAACACCAAAGCGTGTTCTTTTTGTTTTCTCTGTGCAAAATGGACGCGTCATGGCATCTGGAACAGGTACTGCAGCTGATAGTATGATAAAACTTTCAGGTGCTATCAATGCTATCACCGATTATAAAGGATATAAACTTCTCAATGGCGAAGCGTTATTGAAATCAGATCCTGATGTTATCTTACTTGTAAAACATGGTGCAAGATCAACCAGCATTGATAAGATTTTAGCCATACCGGCAGTTCAAGCAACAACAGCAGCAAAAAATCATGCCATAAAACAGATGGATGCTATGTATTTTTTAGGATTTGGTCCACGCACTGCAGACGCATCAAGAGAGCTTATTGAGATACTTTATGGTGCAAATCAAAACGGTAAGAGCTGATAAAAATGGTAGACGGTACATCCATGATGCATTTACCTGAAGCAAAAGAAGGTAAAAAAATAAACCGTTCAAAGCAGGGGAAGATTTTATTATTAAGCTTAATAATATTCCTTATCTTCAGTATTTTTAGTGGGCTCTTGAATGGTGCCGCAAAGGTTTCTTTCGTTGATCTCCTCCATGTAATGCTTACACAAGATTTTTCAGTAAGTAGTAAAACGCGTGATTACCTCGTGCTTATCGACATAAGGCTTCCCCGTGTTATCTTTGGATTGTTGATTGGAGCAGCTTTAGCTGTCTCTGGTGTTCTTATGCAAGGGCTTTTCCGTAATCCTCTTGCAGATCCTGGAATTATAGGTGTATCAGCAGGTGCTGGACTTGGAGCAGTCTTAGCAATTGTTGTCGGTATTGCTTTTCCTATTTCATTTGCACCTTTTCTAGAGCCTTACAAAGTTATCATAGGTGCTTTTTTTGGTGGACTTTTATCAACGATTATTCTCTACATAATAGCAACGCATAATAGTTTTACCTCTATTGCAACCATGCTGCTTGCTGGTATTGCTCTTGGTGCATTAAGCAGTGCAGTTGTTGGAACATTGATTTTTATCGCAAATGACCAACAACTCCGTGATATCACTTTTTGGAGTCTTGGCTCTCTTGCGGGCGCTACATGGTTGAAAGTATGGCTCGTTCTCCCTTTCATCGTTATTGGTCTTCTTTTCTCTCCCTTTTTATCACGAGCACTTAATGCCCTTGCTCTTGGAGAAGCTGTTGCTGGCCATATTGGTTTCCATATTCAACGCGTTAAAAATATTGCTATTCCCCTTGTTGCTCTTATGTGTGGTAGTGCTGTTGCTGTCAGTGGCGGAATTGGTTTCATTGGTATTGTTGTTCCACATATTTTGCGTCAGCTAATTGGTCCCGATCACCGCTATCTTATTCCCTGCTCTGCTCTCTTGGGGGCAGCATTACTCATTTTTGCCGACACATTTGCGCGCCTCATTGTTGCCCCCGCAGAATTGCCAATCGGAATTGTTACAGCACTTTTTGGTGCCCCTTTTTTCCTTTGGATTCTTATATGCAAACGAGGAACAGACTTTTCATGATTGAAGCGACAAATATTTGTGTTCAGCGCGGAAAGAAGCAGATTCTTAAACACATTAATCTTCAAGCTAAAAGTGGTGCTTTTACCATTATTATTGGTCCTAATGGATCTGGGAAGAGTACTTTTATTAAAGCACTGAGTGGAGAAATTCCCTACAGTGGAAAAATAACCTTAAATGGTTATAATGTATGCCAAACAAAAACTCATGAAATGGCAACCATGCGCGCTGTGCTACCACAATCAACAACATTGGCATTTCCATTCTTAGTCTATGAAGTAGTAGAACTTGGTCTCTCCGCGAACCAATTCACCATCGCAAAAGATGAATTGAAAAACCTTACCCAAAAGGTTTTAGAATGCGTTGGTCTTGCTAACTATAGTGATCGATATTATCACCAATTATCAGGCGGAGAACAAGCTAGAGTACAACTTGCTCGTGTCCTTTGCCAAATCTGGAAACCTGTTCATAATGGAATTCCTCGCTGGATGATATTAGATGAACCTATTGCTAACCTCGACATCCAACACCAGCTTGTTGTTATGGATATTGCCAAAAATTTTGCCCATTCTGGTGGCGGCGTTCTTGCTGTTCTTCATGACCTCAATCTCGCAGCACATTATGCAGATAACATGATTTTGCTCAAGGAAGGAGAGGTTTATTGCGAAGGAAATGCAACTAACGTTTTGACAACACAAAATCTCCGCGATGTTTATCATTGTTCTTTAAACGTTTCTGAATTACCTAAAGAAGATATCCCTTTTATACTCCCTCAAACGGCATCCTCCTATGAAATTAAATCTCTAAGCTATCGGTTTCAATCTAAAAACTAAAGTCCATAGAAAAATAAAACATGCAAATATTCAAGAATTTTTTTTTATTTTTATATGAGTTTTTTTTGTCATCTGTCATTTTAAAAAATTGTTTTTTTTCGACTCTCTCAAGTATCATATTAACAGTATAGATTTCCTCTTCATACGCTAGAAAATAACGCGGAATTGCTCCGCGTTAACAAAATTATCAGGGTGGATGGATTATTATTACTCAAACATACTCATGATTTTATAGCATAGACAACGGTTGCATTAACAGGACGCGTTTCTGCCTCACCCGTATGGGAAAGAGTTACCTTGTGTGTATGTGCACCAGCAGAACCTGTTCTCCCTTTCAGGGTCGCATTATAAGTATAATGATTCGGTAGTCTCCCAATATCACCAACTGGCCATCCTACCCCTTGATACTCAAAATTATGCGCATGCTCGCCTGCATTTTCAATACTCCCAATATGCGTATGCGATTTTATGCTATCTTGTTGTTCATCTGCAAATTTTCTACCACCATCTAAACCCCGACCATTATCAAAGCCGCGTAAAAACATGCCTCTAAAATCAGGAACTTTAAAAGTTTTATTGCTGTCTTTTCCCCATTTATCACCTATTGCGTTGAATAACTGCGGATAATCTTCACGCTTATAGGCCTTACCATCACACAAAAGCCAACCATTTGGCACATTTTGCATAGCAAATGTTGCAATGAATCCAGAGGGAAAACTTTCTATCTTTGGTGGTGTAGGATTTAATAAGTACCACCCCTCATGCTCTTTTATTAAAACACCATTATTGTATACCATTTCATAAATGCCATCTGTTTGAAGTTCTCCACCTTCTAATGGTATAACCCCCACATCAGTTGCTTTATAGATAAGCTTTTCTCCTATATTATTAACAGTTATTTTTGTCGCGCCAATATTTACACCACAAGCTTTAAAACGTATGACGATATCATTGTTGTATTTCTTTATAGGCGAAACTGTCTTTAAGGTAATTAATGTTGTTTTATCTTCCACATTTACTATAAAGCTTGAATTAATAGATCCACCATTATCTGCAAGATATTCACGCACGCGCTGCATCATCGCCCGTGCACTATCATTAACAGAACTAGGCGGCTGACCTTCTGCCCAATTAATGATACTATCTGAATAAGCATTTTCATCAGCCTTTAGAGACCAATCGTAAATATTAGACATTATAAATCCCCCATTATTTTCATAGTTTTTTTAACAAATTCTCGTTCTGTGCACTAAAATGTGCTGCCGCTGTTGATTGGTACATCATAATCACTGCACCATCCGTATTTACGCATTTTACCTCTCTTCACTCCTTACAATTTAATAACCTAAATTCACCAGATGCTTTTCATAACATTAGTATTAATGTTTTCTCTTCTAATGTGTAATGTAACACCTCATCTGATGTTACTTAATATCTTGTTTTGTTGCTTTGCTGTTGTTATATAATTATTTTTTAAATCTTGCATCTTGTTGCAAAATTTATAAATACTGTTCAAAATTTTCCTTATTATGGATTTCATACAACCATTATCGAATGTAATAACTTATCATCCACATAGAAAGTTTCTGATTTAAACATTATCTTTTTTTATTTTTTTCAATAGTTTAAATCTATCGCGTTGATATTTTAAAACAAAAAAACTCTATCTTTTGGCTATCACTTGTATTAAAATTTTAAAAGTTAGCTTCAACTTCGTTGCATGCTTCATTATGTTTTTATTCACATGCAGATGCTTTGTTATATTTTATTCAATTTATTCCTGAAATTGTATTACAAGGTCAGCACCAATGTTTTTTTGAACAAGCTTTTGTCTAATCTAAATGCACCATAGAAAATATATTCAATATGGACATTTCTTCACACTTTCATTGAACTGGAAATGAAATACTTTGAAATACTAAAGAAACACCACACACCCTCACCAAATCTGAAGGTTGTATCCAATCCGGAAAATATTAAAAAACATAACCTAGCACCCTCCCCCAATTTTTATGAACAATACCCTTGTTTTTTAAACGCCCCGTAATCAAATTCTCCCCTCCCGCACTTAGCATATCTCTATATATATTATTATATGTATATTTTTTTTGCAAGAATAATAAATCATTCTCAACAACATCTTGCAATTATTGGTGCTCTTCTCTATTCTTTCCGGCGTTTACCTCATTATTTAGTATAAGTGCACTACTTAAAAATGATTTTTTTACAAGATCTAAAAGATAAACTGTTTTTTATATCTTTCATAATGTTCATAACCAGTTTTATGGTATTAGTGGGACAATGCAAAGCGATTATAGAATGCTATAATAGTGTAGATAAAGAACTCACTAACGAATTTACCTATGAGTCTCTTGTTAACACATTTGTCTATCTCTGGAGTATACCAATCATCTTTTCCTGTATAGCTGCAGCTTTTATATGGCTACCAATTGTAACATTGCTAATAATAGCAATATTAGTGGGAATTTGGTTACTCCTCCTCATAATTCCCTACTTATTCCAAAATTAGTTTTTGGCTTTGTTAATCATTATCATAATAATTCTTTGTTTGCGTTTGTTTTATTTATTACCTATTTTAGTGTTTAAAAATTTTTTTGATGAAAATTTACTCAATTTTTCTCTTGTTCTATTATAATAATAAGAGCACTTCGTTATAATTAGAAAGCTTTTTGTATATAATTAATGATTTTTTATCTGTAATATTGTTGCATGATATCACATGACTATTGAATAACTTTACCTTGAAAACAAAGAGCTTTATGTCTCAGAAAATGAATTTTTGCCTCGTCTTAAGCTAAAACACAGCGCTTTGTGCGCATTTCTATTGCAAACTAATTAATGAATTTACGTAGTACTTTATGCTGAGATACATCCTTTTTCTTTCCTCTCTCTTCCAACTCTTTAAAAGTGTTGATGAAATTTCAAGATGAAAAGCCTTTGTTCATTTTCATCATCATTTTTTAATTCCGCTTTACGATTTTTAAAACATTCAAGGCAATATTATTTTTAATAATAAAGATTAGGTATTGTTTCACGCTTTTGTTTATCGCACTCTTAATGGGAACATCCCCTCATGAAAAATAGAATGCCCCACACAAAATATAATGATAAGCTATTACAGATCATCATCTTTAAGCTTTTGAAGATACAAGCTGGAACCCATCATACATTTTGTTGGCCCCCACATTGCGATAGTCCTCGCATCTGAGAATGTTCATGAATGACTTTTGGCTTCCTTTCTTCAAGTATTTTGCCCCATATGCTCCCACTTATGACGTGCAAGGAAGTGATTTTATATGAAAAGATGTATGATGAGAGAATCTTATAGTATTCTGAGTTATTATTTTAATATGAAAAAATCTCAATCAGAGCTATAAACTATCTACTTTTTCCTTGATAATCCGTTTTTAACTTTATTCTTGTTTATAAAAGCTTCAATATCACAGTTTATCACTTCATAATATCTATTTTCACTCTTAAAAAACACACCAAAATCGTTTAAATATATTTTTATGATTGACAATATAGATATTTAAGCCAACCATATTCGTATTAGCAAAAATACTTTAAGTGGGAGGAGGCATGCAAATATGAGAATAGATATTGTATCAATTTTTCAAAATAAATTTTCTTGATCTTTATTGGGTTTGCTTTGCTATAAAGCAATACTATTCCTATTCATCCGAATACTCGTGATTGATAATTTGAATACATCCCCATTAACATCGTAACCTATTTTTGAACTCTGTGTCTATAAGGAAAAAGTTTGTGCAGAAAAATACTCCATCAATTAGTTGTAGCCCCTTTCCCGCTTCACGCAAAATTTATCAACAAAGTCCTATCTTTTCTGATGTGCGCGTACCATTGCGTGAAATTTCACTGACTGATGGCAGTGATGAAAAACCTTTAAACATCTACGATACTTCTGGCCCCTACACAGATAAAGATATGATCATTGATATTACAAAAGGCTTGCCAGCAATTAGCTTGCCTTGGCTCTCTAAGCGGGATGATACTGAAACTTATCCTGCACGATTAGTAAAACCTGAAGATAATGGATTGGCTTCTGATAAAAACCTTACACCAACATTTAAACAAAAACGTCCCATTTTACGAGCAAAAAATGGCAAAGAAATTACACAAATGGCTTATGCGCGCGCAGGCATTATTACAGCGGAAATGGAATATGTGGCTATACGAGAAAATGAAGGATTAGCAGTAAAAGAACGGCAGAGTGTACCATCAAATGAAACATTTGCTGGATCAATACCAGAAATTTATACTGCCGAATTTGTTCGCAATGAAATTGCTTGTGGACGCGCCATTATTCCACAAAACATTAATCATCCAGAGTGCGAACCCATGATTATTGGGCGTAATTTTCGTGTTAAAATTAATGCCAATATTGGCAATTCAGCAGTGACTTCATCTATGGAAGAAGAAGTTGATAAAATGGTTTGGGCTATTCGCTGGGGAGCAGATACAGTTATGGATCTCTCAACAGGTCGAAATATTCATAATATTCGTGAGTGGATTATTCGAAATGCCCCTGTTCCCATTGGGACTGTTCCACTTTATCAAGCACTCGAAAAAGTACAGGGTATTGCCGAAAACTTAACATGGGATATTTTCCGTGATACCCTTATTGAACAAGCAGAGCAAGGTGTTGATTATTTTACCATTCATGCGGGATTAAGATTACCTTTTATCCCTTTAACCGTTGATCGGGTAACAGGTATTGTTTCACGAGGTGGTTCTATTATGGCAAAATGGTGCTTGCATCATCACAAAGAAAGTTTTCTTTATGAACATTTTGATGAAATTTGTGATATTGCACGCACGTATGACATCTCTCTTTCCTTGGGGGATGGATTGCGCCCTGGCTCTATTGCCGATGCCAATGATGAAGCCCAATTTGCAGAGCTTAAAACTTTGGGAGAATTGACAAAAATTGCTTGGGAAAAAGATGTACAGGTTATGATTGAAGGTCCTGGGCATGTCCCAATGCACAAAATTAAAGAAAATATGGAGCAACAATTAGATCTCTGTCACGAGGCGCCTTTTTATACTTTGGGACCTCTTACAACCGACATTGCTCCTGGTTATGATCATATTACATCAGCAATTGGTGCCGCTATGATTGGATGGTTTGGAACAGCTATGTTGTGTTATGTAACACCTAAAGAACACCTAGGACTCCCCGATAGGAATGACGTAAAAACTGGTGTGATCACTTATAAAATTGCTGCTCATGCCGCTGACCTTGCCAAAGGTTTGCCTAGAGCACAATTGCGCGATAATGCTCTTTCGCGTGCACGATTTGATTTTAGATGGCATGATCAATTCAACCTTTCTCTTGATCCGGAAACAGCCTGTGCCTTTCATGATGAGACAATGCCTAAAGAAGCCCATAAATTGGTACATTTTTGTTCCATGTGTGGACCAAAATTCTGTTCTATGCGTATTTCTCATGATATTCGTGAGGCAGCAGCAATAAGAAAAACAAAAGGGGAAGGTATGATCGCCATGGCCGAGAAATATCAGAAAAATGGTGACCTTTATATGGAAATTGTTCCTCCTCAAAAAGAGAAAGTAAACAGTTGAAGAACATTCTTATCAAAGGTGCAGGTGTAGGCGGCTTAACGGTTGCCTTTATGTTACAGCAAAAAGGTGTTTCTGTTACTATATCAGCTCCCCCTCATTCTCCTATAGGAAGTGCTAGTTGGTATGCAGGAGGAATGCTCGCACCTTACTGTGAGAAAGAAAATGCGGAACAGATTGTTGAAGATCTTGGTATACAAGCTATACAGTGGTGGCGTAAAATGCTCCCCAACCTTGTCATACAAAAAGGCACTTTAGTGGTTGCACCTACACGAGATAGAGGAGAGCTTGAACGATTTTCTGGGCGCACGCATAATCACAAAACCATAGATAATACAGAAATAGCTCATCTTGAACCAGATCTTGCGGAACGTTTTAACTGTGCGCTCTTTTATGAAAATGAAGCCCATATTGATCCTCGCAAAGCACTTATGGCTTTAAAAGAAAAGCTTCTCAACAATGGAGCGTGTTTTGTTGATGTAGAGACGGCTGAAACAAATTTTGATATTGTTATTGATGCGACAGGAATAGCCCGTTTAGGAAAAGATAAAAATATACGGGGCGTACGCGGCGAAATGCTTCTCGTGCGCTGTACCGATATTAAAATTTCGCGTCCAATTCGTCTTCTTCATCCACGGTTTCCTCTCTACATTGTACCTCGACAAGATAATATCTTTATGATTGGCGCAACAATGATTGAAAGTGACTTTGATGGTGCAATCTCAGTGAGATCAATGATGGAACTGCTCAACGCGGCTTATACTTTACATCCTGCTTTTGCTGAAGCAGAAATTATTGAATCTGGTGTTGGTGTTCGTCCATGTTATCCTGATAACTTCCCTTCTGTGCATAAAGATGGTAATTGTATTTCTATTAATGGATTTTATAGACATGGTTTTCTTTTATCTCCAGAAATGGCAAAACGAGCAATGAAATTGGCATTGGAATAAAGCATGCAAATATTTGTTAATGGTGAAACAGTCCAAACAGAAGTTACGACTCTCGGTCTCTTGCTTGAAGAATTGGGTTATGAAGAAAATTGGCTTGCAACCGCTGTTAACGCTGAAGTTGTTTCCATAGATGCACGAAGCCAATTTGTCTTGCATGAAGGAGATAAAATTGAAATTTTAAGCCCAATGCAAGGAGGCTAAAATTATGCTGAATCTTTATGGACGACAATTCTCTTCCCGTCTTCTATTAGGTACAGCGCAATATCCTTCACCAGCAATTCTTCGTGATGCTATTCATAAATCGAATACGGAAATTGTGACTGTTTCCTTGCGTCGTGAAACGGCAGGTGGAAAACAAGGTGGACAATTTTGGCAATTTCTTCAAGAACTTGGGGTAACAGTGCTTCCTAATACTGCTGGTTGTTATACTGTTAAAGAGGCCGTAACCACAGCGCAATTAGCAAGAGATCTCTTTAAAACAGCTTGGATTAAACTCGAAGTGATAGGAAACCCAGACACCTTACAGCCAAATATTTTTTCCTTAATCGAAGCAGCGCAAATTTTAAACAATGAAGGTTTCAAAATTTTTGCTTACACAACGGATGATCTCATTGTTGCTGAAAAACTTTTCGACATTGGTTGCCGTGTTATTATGCCTTGGTGTGCTCCTATTGGTTCTGCCAAAGGACCTCATAATACTGATGGACTGCGTTCTATCCGTGCTTACCTTCCTGACGCTACTCTTGTTATTGATGCCGGCATTGGACGCCCATCACATGCTGCCATTGCGATGGAACTCGGTTATGATGCAGTACTGCTTAATACCGCAGTTGCTAAAGCAGGTGATCCTGTCTTAATGGCTGAAGCATTTTCTAAAGCTGTTCAAGCGGGACGTATGGGATATAAAGCTGGCATGATCGAAGCACGCAATGTAGCAGTCCCTTCAACGCCAGTCATTGGAAAAGCAGTATTTTCATGAAACTGGATCCATTTTACCTCATCGTTGATAACGCTGATTGGGTTGAACGTTTGCTCCCTCTTGGCATCAAGCTCGTACAATTGCGTATGAAACATGAAAATCAACAAATAATCCGTCAACATATCAAGCGCGCAAAAAACATATGCAATAAATTGGAAGCACAATTAATTATTAATGATCATTGGGAAATAGCAATTGATGAAAAGTGCAATTTTATTCATCTGGGACAAGAAGACCTAAGCAATGCTGATCTTCACGCAATTCGTAAAAGTGGTATAAAAGTTGGTCTTAGTACACATGATGAACATGAATTGGATATCGCACTCTCTGTTAATCCTGAGTATATTGCACTTGGTCCTATTTATCCGACAATCTTAAAAAAAATGAAATGGATGCCGCAAGGACTAGAAAAAATCAAACAATGGAGAAAGCGGATTGGTGCTTTACCTTTGGTGGGTATTGGTGGTTTAACACCAGAACGCGCAGTTGATGTTTTAAAAGCAGGAGCAAATAGTGCTGCTGTTGTGACTGATATCATCCTCCATAAAAAACCTGAAGAGCGTGTCCAGCAGTGGATAAAAGTGACACAAACATGGCGTTGATACCTTCCATTCTTATTGTTGCGGGCACGGATCCTACAGGAGGTGCCGGTATTGTTTGTGATGTAGAAACCGCTGCACATTTTCAAATAAAAGCAAATTTAGCAATCACTTGTGTTAACGTACAAGATGATAATCGCGTTGTCGAAATCATTCCAATGCGTGGAGATCTCGTCGCTGCGCAAATGCGTGCTGCCCTAGAAGCAAATCCAATAAGCGCAATAAAAATCGGTATGACGGGGACAAAAGCAATTATAGCAGCAATCTGTAACGTACTCAAAGACTATCCCCATGTTCCAGTTATTCTGGACCCTGTACTTGTCGCTTCATCAGGAGGAAAACTAACAACGGAAACAATCATCGACACTATGATCGATAAACTGCTTCCTCATGTCACTCTTTTAACACCGAATAGAGAAGAACTTGCTCTTCTTAGCCAAAGTCCATTGGCATCTCATGATGAGCAAGCAATACAACAAGCAAAAAAACTTTTGTCATTGGGAGCTCGATCTATTTTAGTAAAAGGGGGACATGCAGAGGGTCCTCTTGCAATTGATAGCTTCATTGACAAAACTGAAGTCATAAATATTTCTACGCCACGTTTAAAAGGAACAATGCGAGGAACAGGTTGCATTCTCTCAAGCGCTATTGCTACGCATTTAGCATTAAATGAACCTCTCATTTCAGCTGTAAAAAAAGCAAAAGCATATATCCACACATTGCTTTTAACCCATTGTAAAAACAGTTTGTAAAGTCTTAATATTTTCTCATATAAAAGTAATATTTATATATCTCATTAATATATTTAATATTTTTAATAAAAATTATTAAAAAAAAAAGATAAAAATATAATAATAAAAAATTTATACTTAATTATTACAAATAAAATACTACAAAAATCACTTTCATTAATTATTAAATATAGAATATAATGATCAAAAATGTTATCATACCACTTGCATTCAGTAGAGAATTCTTTTATTATAAAGAGCTTAGTCTGTTTAAAAATTTAAAATAGCGTAATTTAAACAAATTGTACATTTAAAGATGTATATAATCGCGAACACTCGCATTTTACGATTTGCCTTTTTTGTGAAAAGAGAGAATCCTATCAGCGTTCTTGTACATTAATGGCTAGCGAATACATTTATAAAACTTGAAGGATAATTTTGTTTGATCTATAGTTGCTAGATCATTAGAAAAAATAAAATGTTAAATCAAACGCCGTGCTCAATTTCCTATGAAGAACTCTTAAACTTTTATAAAGAAAGTGGTGCGGATGCTGTTCTGACAAATTTCCCTATTAATCGTTTTAAGCAGTCTGCTTGTTCAGAGAGCAAATTAATATCTGTCGTGAACATTTCTCATAATCAACAAACATCTCCCACCGTAAAATCAGATCATCGTCCGCTGCATAACTCTAGGGGGGCTATACAAAATGAACCCACAGCTATAGAGAGTGCAAACAATGCAAAAACACTTGATGAATTAAAATCTGCGCTCCTCGCATTTAATGGCTGTTCACTAAAATTGACAGCAAAAAATACCTGCTTTTCAGATGGAACAGCAGGAAGCCCCCTGATGCTTATAGGCGAAGCACCAGGACGAGAAGAGGATATACAAGGAATTCCTTTTGTGGGAAAAGCAGGGATGTTGCTTAATAAAATCCTCGCATCAATTGGCTTAACAAGAAATAATGTTTACATTGCCAACACTATTCCTTGGCGTCCACCAGGAAATCGTACACCAACACCAAGAGAAGTTGCCTTGTGCCGCCCTTTTATTGAACGGCACATTTATTTAGCGCGTCCTCGTGTACTTATAGCACTGGGAGGCATTGCTGCACAGTTTCTTACGGGATCTCAAAATGGGATTATCCGAACACGAGGGAAATGGCATATTTATGAAAGTGAGGATAATATAAAAATACCTGTTATGCCAACTTTCCACCCTGCCTACCTTCTCCGAACCCCTAGTCAAAAAAAACTTACATGGACAGACTTCTTAGAAGTAAAAAATCGCCTCGATAGCCTTTTGTAATTCTGTAATCTTCTTTGACTCTAAAATTAAACACCTTCTTTAACTCTTAAAATACGAATGGGAAAAACTATGGAACAGCCAACAACATCTATTTATCGTTTGGAAGACTACCAGCCAACCCCTTACGCTATCCCTAAAACACAACTTTCCTTCCAATTGGCACCAACAAAAACCTATGTTACAGCCATATTGTCTATTGAACCCCGTCACAATACAAAAGAATTAACACCTCTTGTTCTTTCTGGTGATGATCTTACTTTAATTTCCGTTTCTATCAATGGTGAGACGTTAGCCCCAAACACTTATAAAGTGACGCCTTCACGTTTAGAAATTACAAACCCACCAGCGGCTCCTTTTACATTGAAATTGGTTACGGAACTGAATCCTGAAAGCAACCGCCAACTTATGGGCCTTTATCTTTCAAATGGTGTTTATTGCACACAATGCGAATCGGAAGGCTTTCGTCGTATTACTTATTTTTACGACCGCCCAGATGTTCTTTCTACCTATAGAGTGAAAATTGAAGCAGATTCCCAAACAATCCCAATCTTGCTTTCAAATGGTAATCTAGTGGAAACAGGAACTTTAGAGAATAATCGCCATTTTGCCATTTGGGAAGATCCTTATCCCAAACCATCTTATCTCTTTGCTTTAGTAGGTGGAGATCTTGATAAGTTAGAAGATCATTTTACAACTGTATCTGGACGACGTATCGAGCTTGGTATCTATGTGGAAAAAGGAAAAACCAAACGCGCAACCTATGCAATGGATGCTCTTAAACGTTCCATGCGTTGGGATGAACAATGTTTTGGGCGCGAATATGATCTTGATGTTTTCAATATTGTTGCTGTGTCCGACTTTAACATGGGAGCAATGGAAAACAAGGGACTTAACATTTTTAATGATAAATATGTTCTCGCAGATCCTGAAACAGCAACCGATCAGGATTATAGAAATGTTGAACGTGTCATTGCACATGAATATTTCCATAATTGGAGTGGTAATCGTATTACCTGTCGCGATTGGTTTCAACTCTGTTTAAAAGAAGGATTCACTGTTTATCGTGATCAGGAATTTTCATCAGATCAAAATGTACGCAGCCTACAGCGAATTGAAAATATAAAAACATTAAAAGCTACTCAATTTGCCGAAGACGCTGGTCCCCTCGCTCATCCTGTACGTCCTCGTCAATATAGCCAAATTAACAATTTTTACACCACAACTGTTTATGAAAAAGGTGCTGAGGTTGTTCGCATGATACGGACTATTTTAGGACCCTCTCTGTTTCGTAAAGGTACTGATCTTTATTTTCAACGTCATGATGGACAAGCTTGTACAATTGAAGATTTTATCACCTGTTTTGCTGAAGTATCTGGTCAAGACTTTTCCCAATTCATGTTGTGGTATGAACAAGCTGGAACACCAAATGTAGAAATCGATAGTCATTATAGCGATGGTGTTTTAACAATTCATGCAAAGCAACATATTCCGGCAACCCCACAACAAAATACAAAAAAGCCCATGCTTATCCCTATATTATTTGGCTTGTTAGGACATAATGGAGAAAACCTCACCTATGAAGCGGATACAGATATTCAATCAAACGTTATGCTTTTATCCAAGGAAAACCAAACGTTTACATTAAAGGGTCTGCGTGAAAAACCTGTTTTATCACTGCTTAGAGACTTCTCTGCGCCAATCAATCTACAAACTCCATTCAATGAAAGCGAACTTATTTTTCTTGCACAACATGATGACAATCACATCAATCGCTGGCAATCTCTTAATCATTTAATGACGCAAGCTTTGATTCAAAGCATTCAAGATGAAACAAAAGCAAAAGAGGGGATGCCCTCTGCTTTGATAAAATTGATTGAAGCTATCATTACAGATGAAAGTCTTGAACCTGAGTTTCGTGCATTTTGTTTAAGTTTACCGAGCGAAGTTGAACTTGCCCATACACTTGGTAAAAATGTTGACCCAGAGCGTATTCATCATGTGCGCAATCAGTTTTTAGCTTCGCTCGCACATACACATCAAGGGCTCTTCACAAAATTTTATGGGCAAATGCAAACCAAAGAGCCCTATTCATCAAACACTGTACAAGCTGGAAAGCGAGCATTAAAGAATATAATACTGGATTATCTTTCCATTACTGAGGCCAATCCAAATCGTGCTGCCGCACAATATGCAACAGCTGATAATATGACTGACCGTATGGCTAGTATCGCTGTTCTCGTGAAGCGTTTTAAAGAAAGTGAGCAGGCGCAAAATGCCTTAAATGATTTTGAAAACCGCTATCACCATGATCCTTTGGTCATGGATAAATGGTTCTCCATTCAAGCAATGGTTGCAGGGGCATCAACGCTCGAGAATGTTCAAAAGCTCATGCAACACCCGCTATTTTCAAAAGACAATCCCAATCGTGTGCGTTCCCTAATCGGTGTCTTTTCCTCTAACAATCTCACGGGCTTTAACAGGATGGATGGAGCATCTTATCATTTTCTTTGCCAAATCATTTTGGAAATTGACAAAAAAAATCCACAGCTCGCTTCACGATTATTAACGACGATGCGCTCTTGGCGACAATTAGAACCCATTCGACAACAAAAACTTGAAACTGAATTAAAAACAATTGCTGCTGCGCCAAAATTATCAAGCGATGTCGCTGATATTATCAACCGTCTGCTCACTTGAAACGAAAAATTATTTTAAATCAATATTCTATAATATTTTTTAAATAAATTCTACAGACTATTCGATCATCATTAAATCTATAAACAGGCAATCTAAGCCTGTTTATAGATCATGTTTAAAGTGCCTTTTCCTTTTCATATTCCAAGTTCATAGAAGTAAAATTATTTTTTTTAAAAAAAAGACTGGACAGAAGACTCCTGTTTTGATTCATTGCACTCGATGGGGTTACTATGAATATCGAAGCAGTTTTTAAATCACATTATTCCATAATTAAAGGAACTGGAAATGGCTAAATTGGACGCATATCATGCGCCAACGGAGGTGTATACTGATTCAAAATCGAGCGCTCCAAGTCATAAAGCGCAGAAAAAACGTATTCATCTGCTTTCTGGCTCCGCCTATCAAAAGCTTCTCTTTATTGAACCTTGGTTGCGTCGCTCACTTCCGTTTGTTATTTTAGCATTTCTTATTGTACTTGCATCAATTCGTTTTATATCACTCTATGATTGGCGTAACACGATTGATAAGAACACGCGTTCTACCATCACTCTCTTAGCTTCTCATATTACCAATACAATTAATCATGACTTACTGGCTGTTTCTCAGAAAGGAAAAGTCTCTGCCCTTTCTCATAGTCATTTGCAAAATATCCTCACCACTTTTCGTAATCAAGATCTTATTAATCCTAGCACTCTGATCGCCATTATTGATCAAAAAGGAAATGTCTTAGCTTCATCCAGTTCAGAGATTTCTTTAGGAAAACCTTTGCAAGATTTTATCTCTGACAGCATTGCTTTACAATCTCTTGGACAGCACGTTGGAATTATGAAAATCACAATAGGAAAAGATGCCCCTGCTCTTGCTTCATTTCAGCAAACAGAAAATGGGCAATATGGCGTATTCATTAGCGAAAAAATGCAAGATAGCGCCATGGAATGGCGGAAAATTCTCTCGTTAAATATAACCCTGTTCATTGGAACTAGTGGCGTTATCCTCGCTCTTCTTTATGCTTATTACAACCAAATTGTACGAGCACGCAAAACGGATCTTGTCTCAGAAAAAATTCAAAACCGTATTGATATGGCAATGATGCGTGGACGCTGTGGACTATGGGATTGGAATATGGCAAGTGGACGCGTCTACTGGTCACGAGCAATGTATGAAATGCTGGGCTATGTCCCTCAAGATGCATTGCTCTCAATTTCCCAAATTAGCGCCATTATCAATCCAAATGATGCGAATTTTTTTGATCTTGCTCAGGAATTAATGAGCGGTAAAAAAAGGCATATCGATATTAACGTTCCCATGCGTCATGCCGATGGCCATTATGTCTGGATGCGCATTCGTGCTGAAGTTACTGAAGAAGAAGAACCCCATTTGGTTGGTATTTCCTTCGATATTAGTGAACAGCAACAATTGGCTGAACAAACAGCGCAAGCCGACCTTCGTATCCGTGATGCAATTGAAAACATTTCAGAATCTTTCGTCTTGTGGGATTCAGAAGGACGTTTAGTCATGTCCAACAGCAAATTTTGCGAATATGCTGCTATTCCTAAACAAATTCTACAATCCGGTATCCAACGTGCAACCGTCGAAGCCATGGCACGCCCTGCACTCAGTGAATATCCCCTTAAAGATGATGGTACTGGTAACTTAACCAGTATTCGCCAAACGGCAGATGGTTGTTGGCTCAAAATTAACGAACGGCGAACCCAAGACGGAGGATTGGTTTGTATTGGTACTGACATTTCTGAGCTTAAACAACAACAGGAAAAATTTGAAGACAGTGAAAGGCGTCTTTTTTCTTTTATTCAAGAACTCAAACGTGCTCGAGGAAGTGCTCAACAACGTGCCTCAGAAGTTGAAAAACTTAATAAAAGTCTCAAGGCAGAAAAAGAGCGTGCTGAAAGTGCTAACAAAGCTAAATCAGAGTTTTTGGCTAATATGTCCCATGAATTGCGCACTCCACTTAACGCCATTCTCGGCTTTTCAGATATCATGTTGCAATCGACTTTTGGACCTCTTGGCTCACAACGCTATAAGGAATATATGCATGATATTTACAATTCGGGAACCCATCTTCTAACCCTTATCAATGACATCCTTGATATGTCAAAAATTGAAGCTGGAAGATTTTCGCTTGATTGTAAAAATACCGATCTTGAGCCCATCATTAGTGAAGCAGTACGGACACTAACGCCTCAAGCTCAAGAAAAAAATATTGTTGTTACAACAAACATTACCCCAGAACTTCATGCTGAAGTTGATGGTCGTGCTATGAAACAGATTTTCCTTAATCTCATCTCTAATGCCGTTAAATTTACGCCTTCTGGCGGAAATATTGATGTCTGTGCTTTCAAGAAAAAAAACAACCTTATTTTTAAAATTACAGATACAGGTGTTGGCATTCCCCAATCAGCAATTAAAAAACTTGGGCAACCTTTTGAACAAGTTGAAAATCAGCTTACTAAATCTCACACGGGCTCAGGTCTTGGCTTAGCCATTTCACGCTCCTTGCTAGAACTCCACAAAGGAAAACTTGAAATTACCTCAAAAGAAATGAAAGGGACAACTGTAACGATTATAATGCCCATCACACAAAATTAAATTCCTCCATTTTGTTCTCGTTGTAGCAAAATCTGTTTCCGTTTGGATCCCCAACGATACCCTGAAATAAAACCATTTTTACGCACAACACGATGACACGGAATGATAACAGCCAATTCGTTACGTGCACACGCATTAGCAACGGCACGAAAAGCGTTCGGTATACCAATACGGCATGCTAAGACTTCATATGAAATTGTTTCACCACATGGTATATCACATAATACTGCCCATACTTGTCGTTGAAAAACTGTACCATTTATATCTAAGGGAAAATTATATTTTTTGACCAACTTAGGTGTTTCTATCATAGCTATAATATGAGCAACTTCTCTCTTAAATGTATTGTCACCTACAACTTGTTGTGCATTGCCAAATCGTATCGTAAACTCCTGTAATAATTGTTCTATAGTATCTCCTAACGCTATATAACAAATCCCTTTTTGAGACCTAGCCACCAAAAGCTTTCCTATTGATACATCTTTCAGACAGAATATTCTCGTTTGGGAAATGTTCAGCATTTTAGCCTTCTTTATATTTTTAAATATTTTTGAACATCATCCATAAAGTAAAGAGAGAGTATTCACTATCTTTTAACAGCAAACAAAATCATTCTGAAATTATCTCCTTAGCCATTGTATTAAAATACACTCTCACCCTTTTATGAAATGGAAATATACATCAATTGACTTTCTTCCTACCCTAAAACGGAAAGTTCGACCAGAACCGATCTATCAACAATCTTGCTTTTTATCTAACAGATTCCAACTAA
Source organism: Bartonella sp. MR100HLJHH (assembly GCF_042194215.1). Classification (NCBI taxonomy): domain Bacteria; kingdom Pseudomonadati; phylum Pseudomonadota; class Alphaproteobacteria; order Hyphomicrobiales; family Bartonellaceae; genus Bartonella; species Bartonella sp. MR100HLJHH. Next base: position 73,745 of record NZ_JBHIMR010000009.1, on the reverse strand, counting down.
GACCATTTCATATGGTTTATTTCACAAGCTCTCTAAAAACAAATCCCGCCCTGAATTCTATCATATACTCTAACAAAAAACACCTTAATGTAGTAAATTTTCATACCTTATATCACAGCTCTAAACGGCAGTATTTTACGGAACAACAAGATAAACTTCCCATTTCATTTTACGAAATCCCATCGAACCATCAATAGTGGCTTATGTTGTACAAGCAACAGAAAAAGTGCGCTCCCTCTTTAGGAAAACAACGTCATAAAACACAAAATGTGCCGGCAATGGATTGAAAAGATGTTCCGGCTTTTATTCTCCACAGTATGCTTAAATATTCTAATTTGTTGGAGTACTACTATTATTTTTTTATCAAAGATCATACTTTTGATATACTGACGAGATGACTCAGCTCAAAAAAGAAATTTATCTTCAATTTTATGAAAAAAAGCATGGAAAAGGTATTTTAGTGCTTACTTTCTTTGTCACTTAACTTATAAAATGACTGTAGCCTCAGAACTGAAATATTTTACCCGCAACAATCGCGCACAGATATTTGTCATAGGAAAAAGCCATGCCCAAACGCACAGATATAAAATCTATTCTTATCATCGGAGCAGGACCTATTATCATTGGTCAGGCATGTGAATTTGATTATTCAGGCACACAAGCCTGTAAAGCATTAAAAGAAGAAGGTTATCGAATTATTTTGGTAAATTCTAATCCTGCCACGATTATGACAGATCCAGATCTAGCTGATGCAACTTATATAGAGCCCATTACTCCTGAAATAGTTGCCAAAATTATTGCCCACGAACGTCCCGATGCCCTTTTGCCCACTATGGGAGGACAAACAGCCCTCAACACTGCTTTATCATTAAAGCGTATGGGTATTTTAGACCGCTATCATGTTGAAATGATAGGGGCCAATGCTGATGCTATTGATAAAGCTGAAGATCGTGCTTTATTCCGCCAAGCGATGGCAAAAATCGGTTTGGAAACGCCACGCTCTATGTTAGCCAATGCAACAGAACTAAAAGAAGAAAATCGCCGACAGCACGCAAAAACGCGTGCTGAACTTAAAGCAAAACTTTCTGGTGCTGCACTTGACAAAGCACTCGAAGAACTTGAGCGCAACTGGCGACATACCGAAACTGATCGCAAACAACATTATATCGCCCATGCAACAGCAAAAGCAGTTCAAGCTCTTGATGTTGTTGGACTTCCAGCTATTATTCGTCCTTCATTTACCCTTGGTGGAACCGGTGGTGGAATCGCTTACAATCGTTCTGAATTTTATGAAATTATCGAACGCGGTCTTGAAGCTTCGCCTACAACTGAAGTTTTAATTGAAGAAAGTGTTTTAGGGTGGAAAGAATATGAGATGGAAGTTGTTCGTGATAAGAACGACAACTGTATCATTGTTTGTTCTATTGAAAACATTGATCCAATGGGGATTCATACCGGTGATTCGATCACTGTAGCGCCTGCTCTCACCTTAACAGATAAAGAATATCAATGTATGCGTAATGCTTCGATTGCTGTTTTGCGTGAAATTGGTGTTGAAACGGGGGGATCCAATGTACAGTTTGCTGTCAATCCTGAAAATGGGCGCCTCATTGTTATTGAAATGAATCCACGTGTTTCTCGCTCTTCAGCGCTTGCCTCAAAAGCAACGGGGTTTCCCATTGCCAAAGTAGCCGCTAAACTGGCTATTGGTTATACTCTTGATGAATTAAAAAATGATATAACGGGTGGTGCAACACCAGCATCATTTGAACCTTCTATTGACTATATTGTGACAAAAATTCCTCGTTTTGCTTTCGAAAAATTTCCCGGTTCATCACCTGTCCTCACAACTGCGATGAAATCTGTAGGAGAAGTCATGGCAATTGGACGCACTTTTCAAGAATCGTTACAAAAAGCACTCCGTGGACTTGAAACAGGACTTACGGGTCTTGATGAAATTGTTATTCCAGAGCATGCTGAAGGTGATGAAAAAAGTTCTATACGCTCCGCCATTGCAATACCAAGCCCTGATCGTCTACGCTATATTGCTCAAGCCATGCGCACAGGCTTACCCTTAGATGAGATTCACCAAATTAGCAAAATTGATCCGTGGTTTTTAGAACAAATAGCCTCCATCATTGAAATGGAGCAGCGTATCCGCGTTCATGGATTACCCCAAGACGCAGATAACTTACGTATGTTAAAAGCTATGGGATTTTCAGATGCGCGATTAGCCTCCCTTACTGGAAAAGAACCCGATGATATCGCAGCTTTACGCAAATCACTGAATGTTAAACACGTCTTCAAACGGATTGACACTTGTGCTGCTGAATTTTCTTCTCCTACAGCCTATATGTATTCAACATATGAAGTTCCCTTTGCAGGTATAGAGCACTCGGAAGCACACATTTCTGAACGCAAAAAAATTGCTATTTTAGGCGGTGGACCAAACCGCATTGGGCAAGGTATTGAATTTGATTACTGTTGCTGCCACGCTGCTTTTGCACTGCGTGATGCAGGCTTTGAAGCGATTATGATTAACTGTAATCCTGAAACAGTTTCAACCGACTATGATACCTCTGATCGCCTTTACTTTGAATCTTTAACAACAGAAGATGTTATCGCTATTTTAGAAGCAGAACAGGAAAAAGGAGATTTGGTTGGAGTCATCGTCCAATTTGGCGGACAAACACCCTTGAAATTGGCAAGCGCTCTAGAAAAACACAACATTCCCATCTTGGGTACTTCACCTGACGCTATCGACTTAGCAGAAGATAGAGATCGCTTTCAAAAACTGTTATTTAAACTTAACTTAACACAACCTCAAAATGGTATTGCTCACTCCATCGAACAAGCACGCCTCATTGCCCACGAACTAGGCTTCCCATTGGTTGTACGTCCCTCTTATGTTTTAGGAGGACGTGCTATGCAAATTATCCGTGATGAACGTAGCTTACAAAATTATTTACTTGAAAGTGTCCCAGAATTAATTTCAGAAGATATCAAAGTCCGTTATCCTAACGACACAACAGGACAAATCAATATATTGCTTGGTAAAAATCCGCTTCTCTTTGATACCTATTTAACAGAAGCAATTGAAGTAGACGTTGATTGTCTATGTGATGGCAACGAAACACTGATTGTTGGTATTATGGAACACATTGAAGAAGCTGGTATCCACTCTGGTGATTCAGCATGTTCTTTACCAGTCCGTACGCTCTCAAATAAAATAGTTACTGAATTAGAGCGCCAAACCAAAGCATTAGCACAAGCACTTCATGTTCGCGGCTTAATGAATGTACAATATGCTATAAAAGATGACACCATTTATGTCTTAGAAGTCAATCCCCGTGCTTCACGTACTGTCCCATTTGTTGCAAAAACGATTGGTCGCCCTATTGCTAAAATGGCTGCACGTATTATGGCAGGAGAAACACTTCATGATGCTCTTCAAGCTTATGGTGGATTACCTTCCTTGCAGAAAAAACAACATATTGCCGTCAAGGAAGCAGTGTTTCCTTTTGCTCGTTTTTCAGGTGTTGATACACTTCTTGGTCCAGAAATGCGCTCAACCGGTGAAGTTATGGGACTTGACTATGAATTTTCGCTTGCTTTTGCTAAAGCACAACTTGGAGCTGGTGTAAAACTCCCTAAAGAGGGAACTTTGTTCGTTTCTGTAAGAGATGAAGATAAAAAACGCATCTTAAATCCTGTAAAACGTTTAACTGAGCTTGGCTTTTCTGTTGTTGCCACAAGTGGAACACATAAATTTCTTACCGAACACCACGTTGAAGCAACAAAAATCAACAAAGTCCTAGAAGGGCATCCTCATATTGAAGATTCCATTCGTAATCGCCAAATTCAATTGATTTTTAATACAACTAGCACTGCCAGTGCCATCTCAGACTCAAAATCATTACGTTATGCAGCACTCATGCAAAATGTTCCCTATTATACAACAATAGCTGGAGCCGAAGCCGTCGTAGAAGCGATCAAAGCACTCAAAAAAAGGCGCCTTGAAGTACGTTCACTACAAAGTTATTTCAGTTGAATTTTTTCTACTCAGCAAAAGGTACACTGCTTTCTTATTTTTTTTATATAAAAATTGATTAAGACTTGCTTTTTGTTCTAAAGACTTTTATAGAGGTTTCATCGAATTTTCGGTTACGTGACTTTCTTTCCTGTGCGATCTGCACTTTTGACGAAACTTCTCCCACCTAATTTCGATCTACAACCGTATTGAAGGAATGAAAGCTTCAATACTCAATATAACTATATATTCTAAGGAGTTTCCTATGTCTACAGGAACAGTTAAGTGGTTTAATACAACAAAAGGTTTCGGATTCATTCAGCCTAGTGATGGTAGTGCAGATGTATTTGTGCACATTTCTGCTGTTGAGCGTTCTGGTCTAAACAGTCTTAATGAAGGGCAAAAAATTTCTTATGATGTTCTTCAAGATCGTCGTTCAGGAAAATTTGCCGCTGGCAACCTTGCTGCCCTTTAAAGTTTAAATTCTGCAATATTTTATTTAAAAATCTTCGTCTGTAACGACGAAGATTTTTTTATTTTGTATAAAGCATCATTTTACCTTGTTAAAATATAAGACTGCTTATCTCCTTTGCACAATTTATCACCCCCCTTATACTTCCTCTAAAACTTTCATAAAATCTAAGAAGAAATTATCTTGTAAAAATCTCAAAAAAGAAGAATGTAAAGCCCGTGTAAGAGTATTTTGGAAGTTTTTTATTGCATACAATATAATCTCTTATAGAATATCCTTAAAGCAATAACCATTTGTTGATATAATATAAGGATTTAAAATTATGGCTTTTATTGCCGACAAACTGTCTCGTATCAAACCTTCTGCAACAATTGCTGCTTCCCAAAAAGCCCGTCATTTAAAAACATTAGGGCGCAACGTTATTGCTTTAAGCGCTGGAGAACCAGACTTTGATACCCCAGACAACATCAAAAACGCGGCCATTGAAGCTATTCGAAGAGGAGAAACAAAATACCCCCCCATATCTGGAATTCCAGAATTGCGCCAAGCAATTGCTGCAAAGTTTAAAAGAGAAAATAATCTCAATTATGAACCAGAGCAAATTATTGTTGGAACCGGCGGTAAACAGATTCTTTTTAATGCTTTGATGGCAACTTTGAATAAAGGGGATGAAGTCATCATTCCATCTCCTTATTGGGTAAGTTATCCAGAAATGGTTGCACTCAACGATGGTACGCCTGTCTTTTTAGAAACAAAAGCCGAATTTTCTTATAAACTCCAACCACAAGAGCTAGAAGCTGCCATTACCCCCAAAACCAAATGGTTCATCTTTAACTCTCCTTCAAATCCATCAGGTGCCGCTTATACACATAATGAATTGAAAAAACTCACAGATGTTTTAGTAAAATATCCTCATGTTTATATTCTTTCCGATGATATATATGAACATCTCACATATGAGGGTTTTACCTTTGTTACTCCAGCTCAAGTAGAACCAGCGCTTTATGAGCGTACACTCACAATGAATGGTGTTTCCAAAGCCTATGCGATGACGGGATGGAGAATCGGCTATGCAGGGGGACCACAAGAATTAATTAAAGCTATGGATACCATTCAAGGTCAGCAAACATCTGGAACAAGTGTCATTTCACAATGGGCTGCTGTTGAAGCACTCAATGGGCCACAAAGCTTTATCGCTAAAAATAAAAGTATTTTTCAAGCACGCCGTGATTTCGTTGTTTCCATGCTAAACCAAGCTCCTGGCATTCACTGTCCAACGCCCGAAGGTGCTTTTTATGTTTATCCCTCTTGCACAGGACTTATTGGAAAGAAAACACCCAACGGTCAATGTATTACGAATGATGAAGACTTTGCCATAGCGCTTCTAGAAACAGAAGCTGTTGCTGTCGTCCAAGGATCTGCTTTTGGACTTGGATCAGCTTTTCGTATTTCTTATGCAACATCAGAAGAATTACTTGAAGAAGCTTGTATACGTATACAGCGCTTTTGCAACAGTTTAGTTTAAAATTTTTAATATCATCTCTTGTGATCGTTTTTTTGCCGAATGTCAGTATATCCGAGAAAATATCGGAAATTGTATCATGGTCTGAATCAATCGATTCAGTAAAAATATCCATGAATAAACACAACAATAGAGGCTGTAGATAAAGAGCAAAAAAATCTAGCGATCAAATAAATGAATCGGTTTATTATCATGAGAGATGAAAAAACTATTCTGCTTTCTCTATTCAATTTATAACTCTAAAAAAGATCGAGCACTTTTAAACACAATTGCCCTTATAATCAAATCTTTTCTATTTCTCGGCTTCTTCTTCGTCCTAAAATGAAGAAGAAGCCTCCTCCCGTCGTTATGTAAACAATCCAGTTTCCTTTAAGTTCTATCTAATAACGACTTGATTTACTTCATAGGCTTTATGAACAAGACCTGCCTTAAATATTCACTTCTCACTCTAATAAAAAGCACCTCAATGTATAAAGTTTTAAATATTTTATATCACGCCCCTAAAAGACAGACTTTTATGCTACAACAGAATAAATCTCTCTCAAACTCCTTATTGAATTTTAGTATTCTTAAAAAATTGTTGGATATCCACAAGTTTCGAAATTTTTTCCTTATCATCCTCCCATATATTGCAATTTCTAGGAGCTCTTTCAAAAATAAAAAAAAGCCGGACATACGTCCGGCAAATTTGGAAAATCCTCAGAGATAAAATCAATCTGATAGATCTTCGTAAGGGAACACTCAAGAAAATGCACTGGGAGGCAACATAATCAAGAGATAGTATTCTATGTCATTTTATAAGAAAAAGTACAATAAAGACTTAAGCGCATCTGCTATGCAATAAACACATAGCTTTAAATTTGTCTCCATCATGTACCACTCTTTTTAATTAAATATAAAAATGTAAGCTACACCATCACACGATTGTCCAGTTTTCAATATATAATACCCCTCACATTTGCTAGCATTCATAAAAAACATTTATCCCTTTTTTCAAAAGTATTTTTCCACACGGACTCCATCCACTTTTAATGTGCAACGAATAGTTTTAATTGATTCAATATGGGCAAATTTAAAACGAAAGAATATTAGGGGATTCTCAAATTGTAAAACAGTTAATTATTCCTTATAAATTAAGGCATTAACATTAAAAAGACCACTGACGGGCTTTTAAAAAAATATAATCTCGAAAAGCATTTAACCTTGCCAAATTCTTTAAATTATAAGGATAACAAAAAAAAGTATCAAAAGAAGGAATATCAACCATATCAGGAAAAAGACGCACCAAATGCTCATCATTATTGACGATATAATCAGGCAGCACAGCAATCCCAAGATCACGCATAAGCGCATTCTTTATTGAGATGATATTGTTGATTTGTAGAACTGAAACGCGCAATGATCCATCACTTCTACCAGCCTTTTCCAACCAATTTAAACCAGACAAATAAGGTGGGACAGGTTCACCGAACGAAATAATACGATGCTCATCGAGATCAGACAATTTTTCCGGCTTTCCATAATTTGCAATATACTTTTCCGAAGCATAAACATGCATATGAATTGTAAAGAGTTTTCTTTGTATAAGATCAGGTTGTTGGGGTTGATGTAAGCGAACAGCACAATCCGCATGACACATTGTCAAATCAAGCTCTTCATCGGAAAGCAAAAGCTGAACCTGCATATCAGGATAAAGACTAAGAAATTCTGGCATACGCTCTGCAATCCACCCTGCCCCCATTCCAAAGGTCGAGGTTACACGCAAGTGCCCCGTTGGTTTTGCATAGCTTTCACTTAGTTGCAAACGTACACTTTCAAGCTTCATCAAAACATCATGAGCTGTACGATAAAGAGTTTCTCCCTGTTCTGTAAGAATCAAACCACGCGCATGACGTTGAAATAAGGATACCCCAACCTCTTGTTCTAAAGCCGAAACCTGTCGTGAAACTGCTGACTGAGATAAATGAAGCTTTTGAGCAGCATGCGTAAAAGATCCCGCTTCTGCTGCAGCGTGAAAAACCCTTAACTTATCCCAATCCAACGGTGGCGCCACAATTAATTCTACCTCTAGATTCTTTATGTTCTCAATGAGTTACTAACGCTTAGATATATCCAGAAACCGTTCTGCTTCCAACGCAGCCATACATCCTCTTCCCGCAGCTGTTACAGCTTGGCGGAATATTTCATCTGTTACATCCCCAGCAGCAAAAACACCAGCAATGCTTGTTGCTGTTGAGTCCGGTGCTGTCCATAAATAGCCGCCTCGTTTTTGTTTCAGCTGTCCTTCAAACAGAGAAACAGCAGGATCATGCCCAATAGCAATAAATATTCCCTCTGCATTCACTGTCATCTCGTGACCTGTCTTAACATTTTTCAGACGTGCCCCTGTTACAACAGCGCCCACTGGCCCCTGTGCTGGCAGCCCCACAATTTCTTCCACCACATGATCCCAAATGATACGTACGTTCTTGCAAGCAAGCAACCTATCTTGCAAAATTTTTTCTGCCCGAAAATGATCTCGGCGATGAACCACGCTTACACTTTTAGCCAAATGCGATAAATAAAGTGCTTCTTCAACAGCGGTATTTCCTCCTCCCACGACAATAACGTCCTTATTACGGTAAAAAAAGCCATCACATGTAGCACAAGCGGACACACCACCGCCCATAAAGGTTTGTTCACTTTCTAAACCAAGCCAGCGCGCTTGAGCTCCTGTTGCAATAATCAGTGCATCACAAGAATATTGTGTTCCTGAATCCCCATATAAGACAAAAGGATACTTCAACAAATCAGCCTTTATAATTGTATCATAGACAATTTTTGTCCCCATATTCTCAGCTTGTTTCGCCATTTGTTCCATCAACCACGGTCCTTGAATGGGATCTGCAAAACCTGGATAATTCTCAACATCAGTTGTAATTGTCAATTGTCCACCCTGCTGCAAGCCCGTCACCAAAACCGGCTTAAGCATTGCTCTTGCTGCATAGATCGCCGCTGTATAACCAGCTGGACCTGAGCCAATAATCAGCAGACGAATATGCGATTGTACCATTAAATCCCCTTCACTTTATTATAACTTAATTATTCTATAAATGATAACGGAATGCAGCCTTTTAAAAAAATATTTTTCAAGAACTCCAATTATGTTATATGTACTTCATTTTCAAGTTTTATGAAAAGGTCTGATTACCAATTTCATCAAGGCATCCTAATGTTAAGAATTAATCTTTATCCTATAAAGAGAAAAACGTAAATTCTTATGAGCACAAAACCATAATAAAAAGAGATACAAAGATAGGGAACGGTCATTTTTCAGTTTATTATCAATGTCTGTGCACGTTTTGCGTTAATCATGGCAGGAGCAATGCTTTTGCCAATTTTTGTGGATCTGCACGACAACAATCGTAATTGGATAACCTTTCTCTATTCTTGTGCCATAACCACCATGTTAGCAACGCTGATTCTTTTAGCAACTAAGGGAGCTACTTGTCGTTTTTCAGCACGGCTTGGCTTTATGCTCACTGTTTGTCTTTGGCTAACAGGAAGCATCGTAGGTGCCTTACCTCTTTATCTTTCTCCTCTTCCCATTTCTCTAGCAGGAGCCATTTTTGAATCTGTTTCTGGAATTACAACAACAGGTTCCACAGTCCTTTCTGATCTTGATAATTTATCGCGAAGTATTTTGTTATGGCGTTCTCTTATATGCTGGATTGGGGGCATTGGTTTTATCGGTTTAGCCCTCTTACTTTTGCCTTCACTGCGTGTGGGTGGCGTACGACTTTTTCATATGGAATCATCTGATAAATCTGAAAAAATATTGCCTCGCATCAACCAAATTGCTAACGGAATTATCATCGCTTATGTTGGTCTCACATTGGCTTGTATGCTTTCTTATTTTGCTGCAGGCATGAATTTATTTGATGCCATTAACCATGCAATGAGTACAGTCGCAACAGCTGGTTTTTCAACGCATGATGCTTCTTTTGGTTATTTTTTAGATAAACCAGCCATCTTAATTATTTCAACAATCTTCATGTTGCTTTCTGCTTTGCCCTTCGTACTTTATGTTAAATTAGTCCTTCCTGGACACTCCAAACGCTTCCTTGACCCACAAGTGATTGTTTTTCTCCATATCGTTCTCCTTTTCAGCTTTGCTTTAGCGGCATGGCTACGGTTTTATGATCATCGCGCATTCCACTTAATTTTCCTTGATGTCATTTTTCACCTTTCATCCATTATTAGCACCACAGGTTACAGCGCTGAAGATTATCAACTTTGGGGACCATTTGCGCTTGGAATTTTCTTCATTGTTTCTTTTACAGGCGGATGTGCTGGTTCTACTTCTGGTGGCATGAAAATCAATCGCCTCATTATTCTTTGGCGTATTACACAAACAAATATAGAAAAACTTCTTTCTCCTAATGTCGTTGTAAAGGCGCGCTACGATCACTCAAATATATCAAACGATGTTGCTCAAGCCGTTTTGTTTTTTGTCTGTCTTTATATGTTTTGCCTTGTTATCGGCACTGCACTTTTGCTTACAACCGGTCTTGACTTTACCTCTGCCTTTACCGGTGTCTTAACCGCACTTTCAAATGTTGGTCCAGGCTTTGGAGATATTATTGGCCCCACTGGTAATTTCTCTACAATCAACGATAATGCTTTATGGATTTTAAGTTTTCTAATGTTAGCTGGACGCCTTGAAATCATAACAATATTCGTCCTTTTTATTCCCGCTTTCTGGCGTGAACAATTCTAATGCATAAAGCATTTTATTCTACCATGATAAAAAATTTACAACATAAAAAGGTGTGAACAGTATGAGTCATAATATTCACCCCTCACTCAATCCACTGAAGATTTCCTAAAATTTCATACAAATCATCATATCAACGATATAAAATAAGCACCATCATTTTTACTTAAATAATAATAAGGTGCAAGTCGGTACCACAAAATAAGATATAAATTAGTACCACCGTACTATTTTCTTTCTGTTAATGTCGTAACAGCCTGCATTTCAGACAATTTATAAGAAATTTCTTTATACCCTGTCTTCAATAGTTTTTATCCACCACATGCTTTCTTCCAATTGTGATGTGCAAGAGGATAGCTCTTATTCAAATTAAAAAGGTAAATTATCTATAGAAATCATATATATATATATATATATTGATCTTAGATCCATCTTATTATGAATTTATTGAAAATATGTACGACTATTTTACCCATGGAGACACCATAAATATCTTTTTAAAGACAAGAAAACGTTTTTTCTATCTATTTAAGTCTTCCAAAACGAACAATATCAGTACGACACCGTATATCTAGACTTGAGTTAAAGCATTATTTTCTTATTCTAAAATATCACTGAATAAAAATAGCTTTCCTCTCTCCTAATATGCTTTATCGTAAACTACATATCACTCTCAAGCGTATACATTTTTAATCTTTTATCCAAAATTTCGAGAACTTCTTATAGCGTTCTACTAAAGACAATATAAATTTTGTAAAATAACATTTATATCATTGAGCTGTTTTCTTGATGACTATGAAAAACCTTTAAGGAAGACACTTTTTATCACTCCTCAAAAAGATTTTTGATATAATAATCAAAGTGTTTTTTCCGCAAACAGTTCTTTGTAAACACGCTCAATCTCGGTTGTCTCCTTTTCCAAAGGAAAGTGTGTACGAACATGGGTTAAAGCTTTCTTTCCGGCTACCAATGTTTTTTCTACATCAGCAAAATAAGGTTCAATTGCTGCTGTTAAAGCCGCTCCATCTCCTGCTTTTACAACTGTTCCTGTTCCCTCGACCACCAATTCTTTATAAGCTCCTGCATCACTCGTTACAACCGCAACCTGTGATGCCATTGCTTCTAATGGTGTTAAACCGAAACCTTCTGTACGAGAAGGTGCAACATAAAGCGATAAACGACGATACCACAAAGGGATATCCAGAATCTCACCAAGAAAAATAATGCGATCATCCAGACCAGCCTTAGCAATCTTTTGGTGTAATTCTTTTTCAAAATGATAATATTGCTCTGTCGTACGACCAGCGATAAGTGCTGTCCATTCAGGATAGTCAGGCAATAACGCTATCATGGCATCAACAAATAAATCTGTTCCCTTTGAGTAACGCAGACGCCCAAAACACCCTACCGCGTATTTTCCTGGAAATCCTGTCGAAAAAAAGCAATCATCAAGAGTCTGTGGTGGAGTAAAACGCTTCACATCCACCCCATGCATAATAACCTTATGAGGCACTTCTAGATAAGCGCCCGTATGTGTACTGGTAGCGATAACCCTATCCATACAGCGAATCAACCATTTGGTAAAAGGCTTATGATGGCGTTGTGAAGCCGATGTAAAGATAAGTTTCAGCTTCATTTTCAAGATATCGCGCAAAAAGATCCCAAAAAGCATCTCAATATTGCGTCGTGCATGCCAAATACGAAATGGCTTCCCTTTCGGACTTTTCCAAAGTCCGAAAAGGTCCTTAAAAGCAAGAGCCGGCAAAGTTTGTGGTAAACCAAACCCCAAAGTGGATATACGCACACCCTGTTCGCGTTGCAGTGGAATAAGCTGAATAATCGTAGATGTTACTCCCGATAAACGCCTTTTAAAGTGAGGCGCAATAATCTCAGTTTCATCCAAAGATACACGCATAATAATCCATATGTTATTTAGATGTACTGAACCTTAATGATCTCGTAATTATGCGCACCACCGGGTGCATTCACCTCAATCACATCACCTTCTTGCTTGCCAATGAGTGCACGTGCAATAGGCGAAGAAATAGAGATTTTACCAACCTTTACATCAGCTTCTTGATCTCCTACGATCTGATACACTTTTTTTTCTTCAGTATCCTCATCCAAGAGTTTAATGGTTGCTCCAAATTTTATTTTGTCGCCTGAAAGACGCGTGACATCTATAACTTCTGCTCGTGCGATATAATCTTCAAGCTCATTTATACGCCCCTCATTATGGCTTTGCGCTTCTTTAGCTGCATGATACTCAGCATTTTCTGATAAATCACCATGTGCACGCGCCTCAGAAATTGCTTCAATAATTCGCGGACGCTCCTGTTGTTGACGCCAACGCAACTCTTCTTTAAGACTCTCAAAACCAGCTGTAGTCATCGGAACTTTTTCCATAATCCGTCCCTTTCTATTACACGGAAGGTTTAATAAAAATACAAAAAACGGCTTCCAAAATTACTTTTGGAATCCGAAAACTACGATCTTTTTTATTATATAGTACAGTATCGCTATTTTCCATACAAAAATAAATAAAGGAAACAAAACATGCACAAATAGTGATTAAAACATCTCATTTTGGTGTTTAAACCGTTAAACTTCACTCTTCTCTTTAAAGTCTCCTAAAGAAGAAAGAATTGTATTTTTTTCTGTTTTATCATAATCTAGCAAAAGAAATCATATGGGATACAAAGAGAGAAGGATAGAAAATCTCTAAAGAAATTCTTTACAGAAGAATGAAAAAAATCGTCATTTTTTTTATGTTTGGCTCTTTCTTTTTCGCCACAACAGTATCTGAAGCTGCGGATGCTTTTGTTACGAGAAATCTTAATTTTAGAACAGGTCCTAGCACTCAGTATGCACTTTGCGGCTTAATCTCTGCTGGAGAATTGGTTTTTGTTAAAAACTGTGAAGGCAATTGGTGCCATATCCGATATAACACTCAAATAGGTTGGGTGTCATCTCGTTATCTTTCATTTAAAGATGGAAATGATCTTTATCACACATACACGATGTCTTTAGTGCCCAAACGTACCGATTATTCTCCATAACAGCCATAATAACTTATGCCATCTTAAATATCATCATGGCAAAAATGCAATAGTGTCCACGAACAACCACAATATGCCCCCTCCAAAGAAACACTTCGAAGAATTCGTCTCATAGAAAAAACTTGATCAATATCCTAATGAAAGCTCCAATAAACCAAAATAAATCTGTTCAATAACGTTTTGCTGTTGTCGTAATGAAATTGTAAAAATTAGTATTTTCTTTAAAATCACCAGCACTTTTCTATTAAAGGATACAACAATGAAAAATGGTGTTACAGCAACAGTTGAGGCTCTTTCTGCTCTGATTGCCTCAGGCAATCCTCTTTTTAAGAATGGCGCGTTATGGACACCTCACCGCCCTGTTCGTCCTGAAAAGTCTGAAGGTGGCATTCCATTTCAACTCGAAACACCCTTTGAACCTGCGGGAGATCAACCTCAAGCAATTAAAACTCTGGTTGAGGGAATTCAAAAAGATGAACCTACACAAGTGCTTTTGGGTGTTACCGGCTCAGGAAAAACCTATACAATGGCCAAAATCATTGAAAAAACACAGCGTCCAGCTCTGATTTTAGCTCCCAATAAAACTCTAGCAGCGCAGCTTTATGGGGAATTTAAAAGTTTTTTTCCTCATAATGCCGTCGAATATTTTGTTTCCTATTATGACTATTATCAGCCAGAAGCCTACGTTGCACGCTCTGATACCTATATTGAAAAAGAATCCTCAATTAATGAACAAATCGACCGTATGCGCCATGCAGCAACACGTGCTGTCCTTGAACGTGATGACGTCATTATTGTCGCGTCTGTATCGTGTATTTACGGGATTGGTTCAGTAGAAACTTATACTGCTATGACCTTCAAAATAGAAAAAGGTGATAAACTCAATCAACGAAAACTCTTGGCTGATTTAGTCTCTCAACAGTATTATCGACAAGATATCAATTTCATTCGTGGTTCCTTTCGTGTTCGAGGGGATACAATCGAAATTTTCCCTGCCCACCTCGAAGATCGTGCTTGGCGTATTTCGCTCTTTGGCGATGAAGTGGAAACAATTACGGAATTTGATCCTCTAACGGGACAAAAAACAGGCGATCTTCAATCGATTAAAATTTATGCCAACTCACACTACGTAACACCACGCCCAACACTTAACCAAGCGATGAAATCGATCAAAATGGAACTCGCTCAACGCCTTGATGAGTTGAACGCAGCTGGACGTCTTTTAGAAGCACAACGTTTAGAACAACGTACAATTTTTGATTTGGAAATGTTGGAAACCACCGGCTCATGCTCTGGAATCGAAAATTATTCACGCTATTTAACAGGACGAAAACCTGGTGAACCACCACCAACCTTGTTCGAATACATTCCAAACAATGCTCTTGTTTTTATCGATGAAAGCCACGTAACCATTCCCCAAATTGGAGGCATGTACCGAGGTGACTTTCGAAGAAAAGCAACCCTAGCAGAATATGGGTTTCGCCTACCTTCCTGTATGGACAATCGCCCTTTACGCTTTGAAGAATGGGATGCCATGCGCCCACAAACTATTGCCGTCTCTGCAACACCAGGACGCTGGGAAATAGAACAATCTCATGGCACTTTTGCAGAACAAATTATTCGTCCAACAGGGCTCATTGATCCACCAACAGAGGTTCGTCCAGCCAGCAATCAAGTCGATGATGTTGTGAATGAAATTCGTAAAACAATTCAAAAAGGCTACCGTACATTGGTGACAGTTCTCACAAAGCGTATGGCCGAGGACTTAACTGAATATCTCCACGAACAAGATATTCGCGTACGCTATATGCATTCTGACATTGATACATTAGAACGCATTGAAATTCTACGCGATCTGCGGCTTGGCACCTTTGATGTCCTCATCGGTATCAACTTGCTCCGAGAAGGCTTAGATATTCCAGAATGTGGTTTTGTTGCCATTCTAGATGCCGATAAGGAGGGCTTTTTGCGCTCTGAAACTTCCCTCATACAAACAATCGGACGTGCTGCACGTAATGTGGATGGCCACGTTATCCTCTATGCAGATATAATCACAGGCTCCATAGAACGAGCCTTACAGGAGACACAAAGACGTCGACAAAAACAAATAGCCTATAATGAAGAACACCATATCACACCGAAAAGTATCAAAAAAAATATCGGAGATATTCTCAATTCAGGCTATGAAAACAACCATATTCGCACAAATATCCCTGATGTCATCGAGAAAAAAAATATGGTTGGCAACAATTTGACATCTCATATTAAACACCTTGAAAAATTAATGCATGAAGCGGCTGCTGATCTCAACTTTGAAGAAGCAGCGCGACTTCGCGATGAAATCAAACAATTACAAAAGATAGAACTAGAAATCGCTGAGAGCCCCTTAACACATCATAGCGAACAATCCACCCATGAGCCCGTGTTACAACCAAGCCTTTTCTCCAAACCAGACCTTGCACATATGGGACCAACCATAGACACTGGTATTTTGGAAAATCGAAAAGGAAAATCTGGTAAAAACACCCCTAATCAAGCAACAATAAAACGAAAAAAACACAATCAATAAAGGAGCAAAAAATTTCAAACCGCCTAAAATAATCTTCAGCTCTTCTAAAAAACGACTAAAGCTCAAAAGCAAACAGCACTATCCGCAAAACAGACGACCTCAAACATCAAGGAAGCTCCAATTTATCTAAAACACCATGAGAGAGAACATTTTTTCTTGTTAAACCGCGTTATAAAAAATCCCTAAAAATGTAAAAAACTTCTAAACTCTAAAAAAGCAGACAAATTTAAAGAAAATGTTTTATATATATCAAAAAAATCATAAAATGTATTATCTTTATAAAGTTATACTCTGATATCGAACTCAAATATTATTTAGCATCAAAAGAGAATATTCAAACAGGACACTGTTCTATAACACAAATAAAGTAAAACAAGACTTTATCATAGCACCATAAGCTTATGATAAAAAATGATAATTTTTATTCATACGCCTATTATTCAATTCATATTGTATCAAGTGATACAAAAAGTATCCCTAAATAAAGAGTTTATATTCCATAGTAAAAAATCGGGTACTCTCAATACAAACTTATTAATTAACCTCAAGCAGAGTACATTAATTGAAATCAAAATTCTGTCATGATTTTATTTTATCGTATCTTTGATAGGTTTAACTAAATGAATTTTCATTTGTTTTGTCACAATAAAGTCCAAAATTATTCAGGCTCTATTCAGTTTGAAACGTGTAGGATGTGAAAAATACGAATTTACACAAGGAGCATCATTATGAAAAAGGTGATCAGGTTAGCGGTATTATCAGCAATGTCAACTGCAACCGTTTTCATGCCACTAAATGCAACGCTTGCGGATATGGCACGGTATCATAGTTACTATGATACCATGCGTGAAATGAAGAGGGGGGCTGGTTTACCGTCTCGCAATTTTAGCTCCCATTCTTTTCATAGTGAACATCACTCTTTTGATGATCCCCACAAGCGTCATTATTTCAGCCAGACATGGAGAGAACAACATCAGCATCACGTTGAAAGCAAGACATATCATTATGTCGAACGCAAAAAGACAAAACACAGTAATATTCAAGGAAATGCTTTAGCATTGGGCATTCTTGCTCTTGCAGCAGGTGCAGTTCTTAGTAAAGTTTTTAAAAAACCAGAACAGCCACAAATTGTCTATCAAGACGCACCACAAAATCAGGTGATTTATCAAGTGCAGCAAACGGTGGAATATGAGCCAGTACAACAATCATCAGAATCTGATTGGCTTCAATATTGCAAGAAAAAATACCGTTCCTTCAACCCTAAAACAGGGACTTTTCGAGGCAGTGATGGCTTAAATCATGTCTGCTATGCTCCAGTAAATTGAATTAACATTGAGAAAAGCCCGCTCTAAAGCGGGTTTTTGATGCCCACCCCCTTAGATCTTTTGAAGAAAAGGATTCCATTGGCGTTCATAGCCTATGCTACTTTTGGGACCATACCCACAGATAAAATAAACGTCGTCGCCTAAGGGAAAAACCTTTTCTCGAAGGGATTGCATCAATTTTTCATCGAAATAGAATGGGATGCCATGCGCCCACAAACTATTGCCGTCTCTGCAACACCAGGACGCTGGGAAATAGAACAATCTCATGGCACTTTTGCAGAACAAATTATTCGTCCAACAGGGCTCATTGATCCACCAACAGAGGTTCGTCCAGCCAGCAATCAAGTCGATGATGTTGTGAATGAAATTCGTAAAACAATTCAAAAAGGCTACCGTACATTGGTGACAGTTCTCACAAAGCGTATGGCCGAGGACTTAACTGAATATCTCCACGAACAAGATATTCGCGTACGCTATATGCATTCTGACATTGATACATTAGAACGCATTGAAATTCTACGCGATCTGCGGCTTGGCACCTTTGATGTCCTCATCGGTATCAACTTGCTCCGAGAAGGCTTAGATATTCCAGAATGTGGTTTTGTTGCCATTCTAGATGCCGATAAAGAGAGCTTTTTGCGCTCTGAAACTTCCCTCATACAAACAATCGGACGTGCTGCACGTAATGTAGATGGCCACGTTATCCTCTATGCAGATACAATCACAGGCTCCATAGAACGAGCCTTACAGGAAACACAAAGACGTCGACAAAAACAAATAGCCTATAATGAAGAACACCATATCACACCCAAAAGTATCAAAAAAAATATGGTTGGCAACAATTTAGCATCTCATATTAAACACCTCGAAAAATTAATGCATGAAGCTGCTGCTGATCTTAATTTTGAAGAAGCAGCACAACTTCGCGATGAAATCAAACAATTACAAAAGATAGAATTAGAAATCGCTGAGAACCCCTTAACACATCATAACGAACAATCCACCCATGAGCCCGTGTTACAACCAAATCTTTTCTCCAAACCAGACCTTGCACACATGGGACCAACCATGGACACTGGTATTTTGGAAAATCGAAAAGGAAAATCTGGTAAAAACACCCCTAATCAAGCAACAATAAAACGAAAAAAACACAATCAATAAAGGAGCAAAAAATTTCAAACCGCCTAAAATAATCTTCAGCTCTTCTAAAAAACGACTAAAGCTCAAAAGCAAACAGCACTATCCGCAAAACAGACGACCTCAAACATCAAGGAAGCTCCAATTTATCTAAAACACCATGAGAGAGAACATTTTTTCTTGTTAAACCGCGTTATAAAAAATCCCTAAAAATGTAAAAAACTTCTAAACTTTAAAAAAGAAGACAAATTTAAAGAAAATATTTTATATATATATCAAAAAAATCATAAAATGTATTATCTTTATAAAGTTATACTATGATATAGAACTCAAATATTATTTAGCCTTACAAGAGAATATTCAAACAGGATACTGTTCTATAACACAAATAAAGTAAAACAAGAATTTATCATAGCACCATAAGCTTATGATAAAAAATGATATAACTTTTATTCATACACCTATTATTCAATTTATATTGTATCAAGTGATACAAAAAGTATCCCTAAATAAAGAGTTTATATTCCATAGTAAAAAATCGTGGACTCTTAATACAAACTTATTAATTAACCTCAAGCAGAGTACATTAATTGAAATCAAAATTCTGTCATGATTTTATTTTACTGTATCTCCGATAGGTTTAACTAAATGAATTTTCATTTGTTTTGCCACAATAAAGTCCAAAATTATTCAGGCTCTATTCAGTTTGAAACGTGTAGGATGTGAAAAATACGAATTTACACAAGGAGCATCATTATGAAAAAGGTGATCAAGCTAGCGGTATTATCAGCAATGTCAACTGCAACCGTTTTCATGCCGCTAAATGCAACGCTTGCGGATATGGCATGGGACTTTACTCACCCTCTCACGAGAGAAATAGATGATATGAAGAGGAAGATGCGTAAAGAAAGAGATGATGCGACAAGGGAAATTGATAAGAAAATTGATGATATCTGGCGTTCCCGTTTTTCTAGCTCCCATTGTTCTGATAGCAAAAATGTCTGTCATTCTGATGATTTCCAAAAGTTTGTTGATGATTTCCGCAAGCTTTCTGAAGAAAACTCTAGAAGATTTAAAGCCAAACATAATAGGACGGAACAACAACATCAACATCATCATCAACATCATCATCAACATCATCATTATTATCATCATGTTGAAAACAAAACATATCATCACATTGAGCGTAAAAAGACAAAACACAGTAATATTCATATAGACAACTCAGGAGATGCTTTAGCGGTGGGTATTCTTGGTACAATTTTAAAAAAACCAGAACAGCCACAAGTGGTTTATCAAATAGTACCACAAAATCAGGTAATTTATCAAAAAGTTCCGCAAAATCAAAGAGTTTATCAGGTGCAGCAAACGGTGGAATATGAGCCACTCCAGCAATCATTAGAATCTGATTGGCTTAACTATTGCAAGAAAAAATACCGTTCCTTCAACCCTAAAACAGGGACTTTTCGAGACCGTAATGGTTTGGAACACATTTGTTATGCCCCAATAAATTAACTTCTGTTCTACTAAAAAAGTCTTAAATGGCACAAAAAAACGCTTCAAAGCGTTTTTTTGTTTGCTCATATATTAAAATCTTGAAGAAAAGAATTATTTTGGCGCTCATAGCCTATGCTACTTTTAGGACCATGCCCACAGATAAAACAAACATCATCGCCTAAGGGTAAAACTTTTTCTCGAAGAGAGTGCATCAATTTTTCATGAGAACAGAAGGGGAAATCAGTGCGTCCAATAGAACCACGAAAGAGCACATCACCCAAGAGAGCTAAGCGTTCTTTTTCATTGAAATAAATAACATGACCAGGAGAATGTCCTGGGGTGTGAAAAACCTTAAACACATGTCCAGCAAAATGAACGCACTCACCATCTTCTAACCATTGGTCAGGAATACAGATGCACGCATCAGTGATGCCGTAATTTCTTGCGCTTTCGCTCACGGCATCCATCACAGGCTTATCATCGCGATGTGAACCGATAATTTTTACATTAAGCGCCTCTTTCGCTTGCATTGCTGCTCCCACATGATCAAAATGACCATGTGTTATCCAAATAGCCTCAACGATAACGCCATTCTTTTCGATTACGTCTTGAATCCGCGGCCAATCACCACCGGGATCAACGAGAACCCCCGTTTTACATTCACTATCAAAAAGCAAAGTGCAATTTTGTTGGAATGTCGTAACTGGAATAATATGTGCACTAAGATTCCCCATGACGTCCTTTTCAAAAGTAAAATTTTACTAAGTTTATAAGGAGCATTCCTCTCCCTCTACAAAAAATAGTCTGCTCGACAGCTTTATACAACTTATGTAAACTTGCATTTTATGTAAACTAAATTTTTATCAAGGTTTTTAAGAATGTCCGATCATGTTCAAGTTTTGTGTGATGACGCACCTCACCTTCTTGTGATTGATGACGACACTCGTATCCGCAATCTTTTATTTCAGTTTCTCATTAAAAATGGATTTCGTGTTTCAGTTTCAGCCAATGCTAATGAAGCAAGACGACTGTTGGCAAGTTTAGATTTTGATCTTCTTATTGTTGATGTCATGATGCCTGGTGAAAACGGTATTGATCTTACTCATTCACTCCGCCAAACAAAGGATGTTCCTATCTTCATGCTAACAGCTTTATCAGAAATAGACAATCGTATCCGTGGCTTAGAAGCGGGTGCAGATGATTATCTTGCTAAGCCTTTTGACCCTCGTGAGCTTCTCCTTCGTATCAATGCCATTTTACGGCGTGGCTTTCCCCCTCACCAACCCAAAATTGAGCAGATCGTTTTTGGACCTTATATATTTTCAATTTCACGACGCGAACTCAAAAAAGGAGGAGAAATTATTAAATTAACAGATAAAGAACAAGAAATGATGGTCATTTTTGCCGAAAATGCAGGCGATACAATTCCGCGCCATAAATTCGCGGCCGATGACAGCAATATAAGTGAACGTGCCATTGATGTACAGATCAACCGCCTTCGTCGTAAAATCGAAAAAAACCCAGCACTGCCTATATGGCTCCAAACCGTGCGAGGAATAGGGTACAAACTCTCTATTGAATAGGCACAAGAATGATCAAACCTTTAAGATTTTTTCTTCGATGGTTAACGAAAAAAATGCCTAAACGGCTTTATGCTCGCTCTTTGATCATTATTATCGCTCCAATGGTACTGCTGCAAACAGTCATTGCTTATGTCTTTATGGAACGCCATTGGCAAATGGTAACCGAGCGTCTTTCAATGGCTGTCGTGCATGACATTTCAGCCATTATTGATATTCTTGAAACATATCCACAACAAGATAACTATGGAGATATCAAGCGTATTGCACAACAACGCATGGGATTAAACATTTCTATTCTATCTCCTACCTCCTTACCCCCTCCAGGACCTAAGCCATTTTTTGCAATTCTTGACTATTTTTTAAGTGAAGAAATCACCCGCCAAATTAACCGTCCCTTCTGGATCGATACCGTAGGAGATTCTGATCTTGTTGAAATCCGTATCCACCTTGGTCACAATATCTTACGCGTCTTTGCTCCACGCAGCCAAGCCTACGCTTCCAATACTGCTATTTTTTTAAGCTGGATGGTAGGAACAGCTCTTGTTTTATTACTGATAGCAATTTACTTTTTGCGCAATCAAATTAAACCTATTCAACAATTGGCTGAAGCAGCAGAAAGCTTTGGACGCGGTCGTCCTTTACCAAAAGGATTTCAACCACAAGGAGCTGATGAAGTCCGTCGTGCTGGCATTGCTTTTTTACGTATGCGAGAACGTATTGAACGCCAAATCGAACAACGCACCATGATGCTCTCAGGAGTAAGCCATGATTTAAGAACCATTCTTACACGCTTTAAACTTCAGCTAGCATTAGTAAATACTGACTTTGATACTAAACCGCTTGAGCAAGATGTAAGTGACATGCAAAATATATTAGAAGATTATCTTGCTTTTGCTCGTGGTGAAGGAAGTGAAAGTGTCAAGACTTTTGATTTAAATGCTCTTATGCAAAAATTCTCCGCCGATGCTCATCTTCACAAACGTCAATTTTTTTACACCATTGAAGGTCCTACAGAAATACAAGTACGTCCCCGTGCTTTCACACGCTTGGTCAGCAATCTTGTATCAAATGCATTTTGTTACGGCACAACCGTTAAACTAACAGCTAACTCTCAACAAGAATCTTTTATATTGATAATCGATGATAATGGACCTGGAATTCATGAAAATATGCGTACAGAAGTTTTTAAGCCATTCTTTCGACTTGATAAAGCACGAAATCAAGATGCAAGTGGAACAGGACTTGGTCTTTCTATTGCTCAAGACATAGCACGCAGCCATGGTGGCAATATACAATTAGATGAAAGCCCACTTGGGGGATTACGCGCTATTCTTGATATCCCCCTATGAGCAATATTTCAGCAAACCATCTGTAAAAATAACAGACTGTGTATTTTAGGCATTCCCTACAGTTTCAAACAAAGTGTACTGCAGTGCCTTGTAAGCACTTTCTCCCGACAAAGCAACCATCTGAAATGCAACATAATGGCTTTCACAGACTTTAAGTGCATGTATCAACAATGTTTCAACCTGTATATGAGATGGATGCATCCCACCAGCCAAAAGAAGACCTTGCCGATAAATAACTGAATTATTCCTTTGCCAGTAATCAAAATGTCCCAACAACAACTTTTCATTAATTGCTAGCAATAAGCGCTGTATTTCAGCTGTTCGAGCATTTTTAATAGAGAGATCAAACGAACAAGCCAAATGAAGTGCTTCATGCTCTTCCATCCATGAAAAAGCAAGACGATAATTTGCGCGCTTTCCTTCCACACAAACGCTAATTTCATCTTGCGCATCCCGCTCAAACGACCAATCATATTCACAGGCAATCTGTTCGATAAAGTCAACAGGGTGCTCTTTTCTCTCTGTGGCGCAAAATGCAAGCCTCATCACAATCCTCAATCATCTTAAAAACATTGTCAACAGAATATAAACCGCCTAAACTGTAACAATATTTTGCTACAATCAGAACCTTTACACCAAACAAATACACATAAAAACATCGACAGTACACAAACACCCAGAACACAATCGCGCTGTTTAGGGCAACCTGATAGTCATAAAACGAATCATCAAGTCTTTTCAGTGTATTGATACAATTTCATAGCGCCAGCCCCCCTGATTCAAAAAAATGTATTTTACCCAAAAAAAAATCAAAAATAAACAAATGCTCCACTCTAACAGACTCAAGATTAAGCATTTTTTAGTTTCACGCATCATATTGAAAAATTGGGGATATTTTTTTGAAGATTCTTTTTTTTAAGAAACTATCTTACTTTTTTGTGTCTGCGTTTTTTAAATCATCTTTTTTTAAATCATCAAGGCGCCTTTTCAAATCAGCATTATCAGCATGGATTTTCAGCACCATCTCCTTAAAAGTCTCAAACTCTTCGCGAGAAACAAGATCAAGTTTGTTTGCTATCTTTTCAGCCTGCACACGAAAAGCTGTTCCAGCTTCACGTCGTATACCTTGCGCGACGTCAGCAGCATCTGTTGCTAATTTTGCTAATTCATCAAGAATACGATTTGATCCATTACGCATAACATTTTTCCTTAAATTTTAATTATTGACGCACGCATTATAGCGTATTCTCATAACATTTAGATACTGTAATTTGTTCCTTTTACCCTATATTTTACATACTGTGCAGATTTTTCGTGACGATCTTTTTAAGATTTTTTAATATTTCTTTTATCACCATTTTTTTTACCGCGATAAACCAGTGGAAATCTATCCCCCTTTCTGACTAGCCTCCCTACTGACTTGACCATTGCGCATTCATCTGTCATTTCTGACCATTAGAGTCACTTCATATTCATCTCGTATAATGTAAGATGCTTAATTCATGAATAATCTGTCTTGTCCAGCCATTGCTTTTCCGTCTTTTCTTGATCCTGTCATTATCCAGCTAGGTCCCATAGCACTTCATTGGTATGGACTTGGTTACGTGGTGGGTATTCTTTTTGCTTGGTGGTATGCGCAAAAATTATTAAAAAAAACATCTCTATGGTATAGAGACCACCCTCCTATGGATAAAGAAAAGATCGGAGATTTTGTTGTCTGGTCTGCCATAAGTGTTGTTGTCGGAGGGCGTTTAGGACAAGTTCTTGTATGGGATCCCATTTACTATTTTAACCATCCAAGTGCTATCATTGCCGTATGGGATGGGGGAATGTCCTTTCATGGCGGACTTATTGGTATTATCATTGCTATGATCTGGTTTGCCCGTAAAAATCATATTAACATACGAGCCATGTTTGATATCATTGCTGCAGGTGCTCCTATCGGTATCGGCATTGTACGAATTTGCAACTTCATTAACCAAGAGTTATGGGGCAATATTACTACACGTCCTTGGGCTGTTTGTTTTCCTCTCGATCCTCACTATCTACCGCGCCATCCAAGCCAACTTTACGAAGCTTTCATGGAAGGATTTCTTCTCTTCATCATCTTATGCCTTATCATTTTTGCCTTTAAAGCATTAAAGCGCCCTGGAGCTGTTGCAGGAACATTTATTATAGGCTACGCAGTAGCGCGCAGCATTTCTGAAGTTTACCGTGCGCCTCAAGAAGATCCAGAATGGTTTTCAACTCTTTTCCATTCTACTGGTTTTACCTATGGCATGGCTTTATCTCTTCCCATGCTTCTTTTAGGGTTTTATCTTCTTCTCCATGCCTTTAAATATAAATCGACAGAAAATGGCCAATCTAAAAGAAAAAATTAAAGAAATTATTGCCCTTAATGGACCAATCACTGTTAGCCAATATATGACGTTGGCACTTACCGATCCTCAATTTGGTTATTATCAAACACAAACACCTTTTGGACGTACCGGTGATTTCATTACAGCACCTGAAATAAGCCAATTATTTGGAGAAATGATTGGGATTTGGGTTCTCGCAAGCTGGAACGCTCATGGTTTTCCTCGCCCTTTTATCCTCGCTGAAATAGGTCCAGGACGTGGAACTCTCATGGATGATGTTTTGCGTACCATTCAAAAATTATCCACGACAGCATTTGAATCTTCTGAAGTTTTTCTCCTTGAAATAAGTAAAAAGCTTGCAAAAGAACAAAAAAAGCGCCTTTGCTCTTATCAAAAACAAATCCATAGCATTGAAAATTTTAATCAAATTCCTTCAAAACCTCTCTTCCTCATAGCTAATGAATTTCTCGATACACTCCCTATCAACCAATATATTAAAGTCAATGGAGAATGGAAAGAGCGCTGCATTACAGTAAATCAAGATGGAGATCTCATCTTTATTGCTGCCCCGCATAAACTTCCCTCTTCTTATCTACAAACCTATTGTTCTAAAGTGCCTGACGGAACAATTTTTGAATATGCCCCCTTACGGCATCAATTCATGCAACAAATCAGCCACCATTTAGTGCAAGTGACAGGTTCTGCTTTGCTCATTGATTATGGTGCTGCTGATCTTGCATTTGGCGATACCTTGCAAGCACTGTCAAAACATAGATTTCGTGATATTTTTGATGCCCCTGGTGAACATGATTTAACATCCCATGTTGGTTTTTCTTTTTTAAAAAACATAGCCCTTGAACAAGGTTGTTTTGCTGAAATCTTCGAGCAAGGAGATTTTCTTTTAAAAATGGGGCTACTGGAGCGCGCAAAACAGCTTGGAGTTGGCAAAAGTGCTCCTTTGCAAGACAAAATCCGCCAAGACATCGAACGGCTCGCTGGTCAAGATCAAATGGGAAAATTATTTAAAGTTTTACATTTCAGTGATAAAAACATCTCCATACCTCCCCAATTTTGATGATCGGCGCTTGTGTCAATAAGCACATCATTATCTGAAATATTCATTGATAAATATGAACATCTCCACCCTCACTTCAAATAATCTCCATAAGGAACTTTTATGAAATCTATCCCTCATCCCATTCTTGTAAAAAATCTTTCTACTTTACACACCCATGGGATAGAACATGGTTTTTTTACTCGTCAAGGTGGTGTTTCAAAAAGCCTTTACCAAAGCCTTAATGTTGGACAAAGCTCAAATGATCACCCTGAACATATTACACAAAACCGCACTTTGGTCGCTCATTATTTTGATGTTGAGATACAAAATTTAGTCACTGTCAATCAAATACACTCTTGTGAAGTCATTGTCGTTGATAAAGCTTTTATCGGCTCCCCTCCTAGAGCCGATGCTCTCGTTACCACCACACAAGAACTCGTAATCGGCATTCTTACAGCAGATTGTGGACCCATTCTGCTTGCTGATCCACAAGCAGGTGTCATCGCTGCAACTCATGCTGGCTGGCGCGGAAGCTTAAATGGAATTATCGAGAAAACAATTGCTGTTATGGAAAAACAAGGTGCCAAAAGACAATCAATAACAGCAGTCCTTGGACCTTGTATTGGTCCTTGTCACTACGAAGTAACAAGTGAATTTTACGACCAATTTATTGATTGCCACTGCAAATACCAAAAATATTTTATAAAAACAGACAAAATAAATCACTTTTACTTTAATCTGTGGGCATTCATTATGAATCAACTCATCAAAGCAGGCGTTAATGCTTCTTGTGTGGAGCTTTGTACCTACAAAGATGAAAAGCGTTTTTTCTCCTATCGCCGTGCAATCCACCGCAGCGAACCTGATTACGGACGGCAAATTTCTGCTATTATGCTAAAAAATAAAAAATGATCCTCTTTTATGCTTTAAAACAATACCAAAACTGCAAAACTAAACTTTTTACTCAAATGTAAAAATAAATCCCATTGTATTTTGCTTTGCTTTTTTTACAAAATTATTTACCAGCCCATAAAATATGATAGCTTTTGCTCTGAATCATTTTCAATGTTTGGTTATAATGATTGAAGGCAAGATGATACTCCTCTTTTTTACTCCTCTTCATTCATCTTAAATATGAAACATTCCCCATATTGAAAGCATTTTTTTATAAAGTAATAACCAAAAAGCTTAATCAATACGTATTTCTTTGTCACATGGAGAAAAAACTTTGCTCTAAAAGAAACAAACTTTTGGAAAAAGAGAAAACATACCGCATAGCTCTTTAACAATAATCGATAAAATTGTAAGGCTTTTGTAATTGTTCTCTTGCAATTTAATAAAAAGAAATTAAAAACCGTGTCGCATTCCCACCATAATAATTCAGAGGTTCTACTATGAAACTTTTCTGCGGAAATTCTAATCCACGCCTAGCTGAAGATGTTGCAAATTATTTGAACATCCCCTTAGGAAAAGCCACCGTAAAACGTTTCGCTGATCAAGAGATTTTCGTAGAATTGCATGAAAATGTGCGTGGACAGGACGTGTTTGTTTTGCAATCTACATCCTATCCAGCCAATGATCACTTGATGGAATTACTCATCATGATTGATGCGCTTCGTCGTTCTTCGGCACGTCGCATCACAGCTGTTATCCCTTATTTTGGCTATGCCCGCCAAGACCGTAAACCTGGTCCGCGTACTCCCATTTCCGCAAAACTTGTTGCCAACCTGATTACTGAAGCAGGGGCCCATCGTGTTTTAACATTGGACCTTCATGCAGGACAAATTCAAGGTTTTTTTGATATCCCTACGGATAATCTCTATGCTGTTCCTGTTATTTCTCGCGATGTCAAAGTACATTATTCTCTTGAAAATGTTATTGTTGTTTCACCTGATGTGGGTGGTGTTGTACGCGCACGCTCGCTCGCCAAGCGTTTGAATAGTTTGCTTGCTATTGTAGATAAACGTCGTGAACGTCCCGGTGAATCAGAGGTTATGAATATCATTGGAGATGTATCGGGAAAAGATTGCCTTTTGCTTGATGATATTGTTGATTCAGGTGGAACTTTATGCAATGCAGCAAGTGCTCTGCTTAAACATGGTGCCAATAGTGTCACGGCTTATATCACGCACGGCGTTCTTTCTGGTAATGCAATCGAACGAATTACCAATTCAGAGATGAAAGAATTGGTTATTACAGATTCAATTATGCCAACACAAACTATTGAGAAAGCCCATAATATTCGTGTTTTGCCCATTGCCGACCTTATTGGGGAAGCAATTGCAAGGACAGCAGCAGAACAATCGGTTTCCAGCTTATTTGGTTAAAGGGGTTCCTTGGGGTCTCCTGGTGCTGTTTCAACACCAAGATCAGGAAATGCAACAATACGTTGGCCACTAAAATGCGTATGAATAACAATAAGACCACGCTCTTCAAAGTAGGTTAAAAGTCGGCGTGCACGGCTTAAAGAATGAGTCCCATAAAGACGTGCTAAAAATGCATCGGATGGACATGGCTTTCCCCCTAATGCAGCCTGTGCTACATTCAAGAAGACTCCTTGGACATCTTCTTCTAAACTTTCTGATATCTGCAAAATATGTT
Organism: Bartonella sp. MR100HLJHH; assembly: GCF_042194215.1. Taxonomy (NCBI): domain Bacteria; kingdom Pseudomonadati; phylum Pseudomonadota; class Alphaproteobacteria; order Hyphomicrobiales; family Bartonellaceae; genus Bartonella; species Bartonella sp. MR100HLJHH. Next base: position 44,428 of record NZ_JBHIMR010000009.1, on the reverse strand, counting down.
TCCAATGTTCACTGACAGCCGTTTGTTCATCAACAAAAGCCTGAGCAATAGCCAATTTACGCCGAAATTGTGAAAGATTAAAAGGAACCTTTGACATACCATGGATACGACAACGAACTGAAAAATCTTGATAAAGCACCGCTGTTGAACGATAAAAAGCCTCAGAATCCTCAAGAATTTCCCGAATAATATGTTCTGCTTGGCCGTCATGCTCAACATCAGAAAGTTCAGGAAATAAACTCGGGGTTTCTTCCAACAACTCTTGTTTTTTATGCACTACCTCCTCTAACATCTCGTGCATTGATTTTTCCCTCATCGGCTCTCGTGTTTGTTTAAATGGCTTTAAAATTTCCTCTGGTGAAGCAGTAAAAACGAGCTCTTGCACATCATCCCGCTCTGTTGGAAGTGGCATTAATTTAGGGCTAGAAGAGCGTGCCAAAGTTTCAACAGAACCGATAATGATTGGTAAGGGACGTCGTGATAAAGCGGGGCCTAAAGCTATAAAATTCCCCCGCTCAAGATCTCTAAACATTTCCGCTTGGCGGCGCTCCATTCCCAAAAGATCAGCAGCGCGCACCATATCAATATCTAAAAAAGTCCGCCCTATTAAAAAGTTTGAAGCTTCAGCAGCAACATTTTTGGCCAACTTAGCCAAACGTTGTGTCGCAATAACACCAGCAAGACCACGTTTACGCCCTCGACACATAAGATTGGTCATAGCACTAAGAGAAATCTTACGTGCTTCATCAGAAACTTCTCCTGCCGCAGTTGGAGCAAACAATTGTGCTTCATCGACAACGACAAGCATAGGATACCAATAATCACGTTCCACATCAAACAGTGCCCCAAGGAAAGCCCCTACAGCACGCATCTGTTGTTCAGTATCCAAACCTTCAAGATTAAATACCACTGAAACCCGATGTTGTCGAATGCGATGGGCAATACGAGTCAATTCTAATTCACTACGTTGAGCCTCTACAATAACATGACCAAATTTATCTGCCAAAGTTACAAAATCGCCTTCTGGATCAATTACACAATGCTGAACCCACTTAGCACTTTGCTCCAAAAGACGGCGTAAAAGATGTGATTTCCCTGAACCGGAATTACCTTGTACAAGAAGACGTGTCGCCAATAACTCTTCCAGATCAAGAAGTGCTGGCATCGATTTATGCAAAGCACGACTCTCTGACATCTCACCCAAGGCAATCTCAACCTTCATAACATCTCCAGTGTTTGATTTTGAACATATCAGTGCCAGCGCATATTGGCTGATTCTCCATCCACACCGTAATTTGTAACATTTCCTCCTTTTTAACGGTAGAAATCATCGATTTTTCCCACAACTCTTGCATCTATGAATAGTTTGAATTATAGAACAAACTTCTGTGTAGACACCCTTGGAGGCAACGCAGAATGGAGCGATCGCTGTTGGTTAGCGCATATCTTCATATCCATGCAAAAACTATTACTGTTTTTGAAGGATCTCCAATCATGTAAAAAGGACTTAAATTATGAGCAAAAGCTACACTCTTAAGGCCGAAAAACGCGAGCGGGTTGGTAAGGGGTCCTCCCGTGAACTTCGCCGCAACGGTCTTATTCCTGCTGTCATTTATGGTGAAAAACAACCTCCTTTGGCAATAACAGTTCCCTATAAAGAAATTTTCTACAAAATTCATGCCGGTGGCTTTCGTACCACCATTGCAACGATTATTCTTGACAAGCAAAAAATTATGGTTTTGCCAAAAGATTATCAATTAGATCCCGTGCGTGACTTTCCCCTCCATGTAGATTTCTTACGCATTTCAGCAAAATCCGTTGTAGAAGTGAATATTCCTGTCCACTTCCTCAATGAAGATACAGCACCTGGACTTAAAAAGGGTGGTGTCCTCAATATTGTTCGGCACGAAATTGAATGTACGGCTCCAGCAAGTGCTATTCCTGAAGCTATTGAAATTGATCTCGCCAGCTACTCTATTGGTGACTCTATTCACATTTCAGCAGTGCAACTGCCAAAAGATGTGACTCCCATCATCCAAGATCGAGATTTTACCATTGCAACCATTGCAGCTCCTGCTGGCATGGATGTCAGTGATGAAACTTCTGAACAAGAAGATGAAGAAGAAGACACGCAAACTTCATAAAACTCAAAAGGCGGGAATTTTTTCCGCCTTAATTTATGAGACATTACCCTTACTCATACTTTGACTGAAGATACACATGTGGCTTATTGCTGGTCTTGGCAATCCTGGTTTACAATATCAAAATAACCGCCATAATATCGGTTTTATGGCTGTTGATGCCATCTATCAGTCCTTCTCTTTTTCTCCATGGTCGAAGAAGTTTCAAGCAGAAATCTCTAATGGTTTCATAAATAATGAGAAAATTTTTCTTATAAAACCGCAAACTTTCATGAATCTCTCTGGTCAAGCTATCGGTGAAGCTTTGCGATTTTATAAATTAGATCTGAAGAATTTGATCATCATTTATGATGAGTTAGACCTGTCACCGGGAAAAGTTCGTATAAAAATTGGTGGAGGAAATAATGGGCATAATGGTATTAAGTCTATTGATGCCCATTGTGGCACTGACTATTGTCGTATACGCATAGGAATTGGTCATCCTGGAAGCAAAGAACTTGTTCATCAGCATGTTCTGGGAAATTTTACCAAATCTGATCAAGAATGGTTATCCCCTCTCTTAGAGACAATTGCAAAAAATATCGCTCTCCTTATAAAAGATGACAAATCCCTCTTTATGAATGAAATTTCACAAACGATAAAAAACAATCAAAACCATTGACTTGCGTGTCACAGTCGCGTGAAGCATATGGATAAGAACTCTTGAAAAAAATGTCTCTTATACACACTTTTGAAAAAGAAAGGCTTATATTCTCTTTTGAGAGAAAGAGAAGATTGAACAGCAAACCAAAATACTCAAACAGTTCTCTTCAATTTTCTCCCCCAAATTAAAAAAATTCATTTGGCTGAATGGTCGACTGTAGCGGATCATAGCCATTTGATTGTTGACTATAAACTGTAGGAATACTCCTATTGTTTTGTAAGACCACAACACGCGAACCAACGGGAACACGATTATAAAGATCAATAATATCTTGATTAAGCAAACGAATACACCCACTTGAAATAGCACGCCCAATTGACCACGATTCGTGTGAGCCATGAATACGGAAAAGTGTATCTTTCCCATTTTTGAACAAATAAAGTGCCCGCGCACCTAATGGATTATCGGGTCCTGGTGGCATTCCTTTCCCAAGATGACCATAACGTTCTGGTTCTCGAGCCATCATAGCTGCAGTAGGAGCCCAATTTGGCCAACGACGCTTGCGCTGTACAACCCCTTCACCTTCAAATGCTAAACCTTCCTTACCGACCCCAATCCCATAACGTAAAGCCTTTCCATTTTCACCAATAAGGTAAAGAAAACACTCTTGCGTATCTACAACCAATGTTCCAGGTGGATAAGATGTATAATAAATCACTTCTTGTCGCCAAAACTTTGGATCAATTGTCGCAAGATCAACAGCAGGTAACAAATAGGTCTCATTCGTTACAGGACCGTACAAAGCCTGTATTTCTGGTGGAATGTATCGAACTTGTTGAAAAGGAACTGATGACATATCTGACTGATGTGTAGCACATCCAGCTAAAGCCAAAAGTGCTGCAATTAAAAAGACACAACGAGATAACACTCTTCTATTTTCTCCGATTAATTATTTATGCAGATTTGCATACCATGAAAAACTTAGCACATTATTAACATTAATTCGAAGTTTTCTTATCCTTGAGACTAAGGAGAGCATTAAGATAAGAAGAACTAAGGTAAAAAAAGCAAATTATCTGTTACTTTAGACTTTTTTCTCACTTATCGCAACACAAAGACTATAACTCTTCTAAAAATATGCTATAAAAAAGAAGCTTTATCTTGACTATAAAATCAAAAGAAAAGAAAGACTCTCATGGGCTTTAAATGCGGTATTGTCGGATTACCTAATGTTGGGAAATCAACTCTTTTTAATGCATTAACAAAAACAGCCACTGCACAGGCTGCCAATTATCCTTTTTGTACCATTGAACCCAATACCGGTGAAGTTGCTGTTCCAGATTTACGAATGGAAAAAATTGCATCAATCGCTGGTTCAAAAGAAATAATTCCTACACGCATTAACTTCGTCGATATTGCGGGGCTTGTACGAGGAGCTTCAAAAGGCGAAGGTTTAGGAAACAAATTTTTAGCCAATATTCGCGAAGTCGATGCCATTGTCCACGTTTTACGCTGTTTTCAAAATGAAGATATTACCCATGTAGAAGGACGTATTGATCCTGTTTCTGATGCCACAACCGTTGAAACCGAACTCATGCTTGCCGATCTTGAGAGCCTTGAGCGACGAATCGTACAAATCCGTAAACGTGCGACCGGAAAAGACAAAGAAGCTCTCACAATTTTACCCATTATGGAAAAAGCATTAAACATACTGCAACAGGGAACCCCTGTCCGGTTATTACTCAAAGATATCTCTTCCGATGAACACCACATTCTTAAGAGTTTGAATCTTTTAACCTCCAAGCCTGTACTTTATGTTTGTAACGTAAGCGAAAATGACGCCGCTCATGGAAATAGCTTTACCCAAACAGTTGAAAAAATGGCAACAGAGCAAAATGCGCAAAGCATTATCATTTCTGCTTCTATCGAAGCGGAAATTACACAACTGAGTGATGCTGAAGCATCAGAATATCTCAATGCTCTAGGACTCTTTGAACCAAGTTTAAATCGCCTTATTCGTGCTGGTTACCATTTACTTGATCTCATTACTTACTTCACCTGTGGGCCTAAGGAAACACGAGCATGGACAATTACGCGTGGTACAAAAGCTCCCCAAGCAGCTGGCGTTATTCACTCAGATTTTGAGCGCGGTTTCATTCGTGCCCAAACCATCAGCTACAATGACTATATTGCTCTGGGTGGAGAAAGCGGTGCAAAAGAAGCAGGAAAAGCCCGCGATGAAGGAAAAGAATACATTGTGCAAGATGGCGATGTCATGTTATTTAAACATAATACTTAAATCTTCACTCTGTCTTAATAGTTTATCTTGAAAACTTTGTAATAGGTCCTTGGAATCTTGTCGCAAAAGCTCCCAAGAATTTTTTGAACAAAAAAAACGTTGCTAGCATATTATTATGATAGCAACAGTTTTATCCATTAAAGAATGGGAATATAAAATTAGCGCGTCCAACGCCCTTCGTATTTAAATGTTGGAGCGTCCTTTAAAGAATCCTTTGTCGCATTTGTAATGAGTTTCCATTTACCATAATCATTTGTCATCTGGATTGTTTCTGGAGAAACGACCACATAACTCTCACCTATGCCAAGAAAACCACCAACAGCAACAACAAACCCTGCAATATTATTTTCACGTAAAATAATATCTTTTACTTCACCAATATTTTCATCTTCTATATTATATACATTGGCGCCTATAAGGCTGGAAGCAACAAAATCCGTTGCTAAAGGTGTCACATAACGCACAGACTTATCTACCCCCACCTGTACAATACCCGTCGAAGAGATCATTTCAGGTTTTGAAGGCACTTCAAAAGACTGGGCGTAAGTACTAGAAACCATCAAAATTGACATAAGAGTAGTACATGCAATTTTTTTCATTTTAACATCTCCGTTTTTACTTTATAAAACCTCAATGCATCATAAACAGATTTGTTCCTTATGCTCTTTATACTCTATACTCTTTCAAGCCTTGTCGCTTTATCATTTTCTCTTTATTTCGTCTTTTGTTTCTTTCTCTAACTCTTCTTCTAAACCACACCAAATACGATTTTTTAAAATATAAACAAGCCCAGCAAAAATGATTAAAAATAAAATAACACGAAAACCGGTTTTTTTACGAATTTCCATATGAGGATCGGCAGCCCACATCAAAAAAGCAGAAACATCGCGCGCGTAGTGTTCAATGATTTCTGGGGTTCCATCTTCATAAACAACCATACCATCACTCAAAGGAGGAGCCATAGTTAAAGAATTACCGGCAATAAAATAAGGATTATACCAATAACCATCCGCAATTTTTATCTCCTTCGGTGCCTTCTGATATCCTGTTAAAAGAGCTGTAATATAATCTGGACCAGCTGCATCATAATGAGCCAATACATCAGTAATTAAAGCAGGAAACGGCAAAGATACACCACGTGCACGTGCCATCAATGACAAATCTGGAGGATAAGCACTATTCAAAATAAATCTTGCTTCTTCTTCATGTGCAAAGGGAGAAGGAAAATAATCCGTTGCAACCCCAGCACGTTTAAAAAATTTTCCTTCTCGATTAGGACCATCGCGCACTTCATATTGCCGCGCCAAAGCTTTAATCTGTTCTTGATCATACCCAAGAGCTTTTAAATTGCGAAAAGCCACATATTTTAGTCCATGGCAGCTGGAACAAACTTGTTTATAAACCTTTAATCCACGCCTCAATTGCGCCTTATCATAAAGCCCAAATGGACCTGAAAAACTCCATTCTTGTTTTTTAGGAATCCTTAAAGGAAAAGAAATAAATTCCTCCTCCTGATCAGAGGCATCCCTCGCTAAACTCTGAGCAGAAAAGCTCATAGCAACGATAACAATCAGTCCGACAAAAACTTTTACCATAGTCTCTTTTTTTTCTGTTTTAAATCTTGCATAATTGAAGAAGGAAGAGAACAATTTTTTTCAAACGCTGGCAAAGTCGGCAAAATAACCAAAAAAAATATAAAATAATAAACCGTAGCCAATTGCGTCCATAAAAGGATTTTGTCATTTATTTCTCTTGATCCCAACCAACCAAGAAAAACGACATCAATAACCAACGCCCAAAAGAAAATTTTATAAACAGGTCGATATCTTGCTGAACATATTTTAGAGCGGTCTAACCATGGCACAAAAATTAAAATGCAAATCGAACTGACGAATAAAACAAAGCCCACAAAAGTTGAAGGGAAAATACCAATATCAAAAGTTATAGCACGAAGTATCGCATAAAAAGGCAAAAAATACCATTCTGGAACCACACGAAGAGGTGCCTTTAAAGGATCTGCCACACTATAATTTTCAGCCTGCCCCATATAATCGGGCATATAAAACAAAAACCAGGCAAAGAAGATCAAAAAAACAGTAATAGCAAAAATATCTTTGATAAGCGCATAAGGTGAAAATGGAACCGTTTCCTTATCTGATTGTATAGCAAGACCCGTTGGATTGCCTTGCCCAACACAATGGATTGCCCAAATATGCAGCCCCACAAAAAGAAGCAAAACAAATGATAAAACATAATGGAAAACATAAAAACGATTCAACGTTGGTTGTCCTATGCCATAACCACCCAGAAGTGTCTCATGCAACCATGTCCCCACCAAAGGTATCGTTTTTAAAAGCCCTGCAATCACTGAAGCCGCTGAAATAGACATCATCCCCCAAACAAGCACATAACCAAAAAATGCTATTGTCATCATGATGATATAAATAAAAATACCTGTAACCCACACCATTTCTCGCATATTTTTATAAGAACCATAATAAAGTCCACGTGCCAAATGGATATAAACAGCAATAAAAAAAAACGAAGAGCCTACAGAATGCCATGGACGAAAAAGCCAACCAAACTGCCCTTCACGCCGAAATCGTTCACTAGTTTCAAAAGCCAAATGAATATCTGGAACATAATGCATAGCCAAGACAATACCAGTCAAGAGCTGTGATAAAAGCATAATGGTCAAAATACCGCCAAATGTGTAAAAGTAATTAAGATTACGCGGAACAGGAAAAATCACAAATGTATTATAAAAAAAACGAGGAAGAGGAAAACGCTTATCAAACCAACGAGCAAGAGCATTTTTAGGACAATAAGGAGGAAACCTTGTCATAACCTTATCCTATTTTGAGCAAAGTATCAGAAAGAAATTGGTAAGGTGGAATAGCCAAATTATAGTTAGCTGGACCTGACCGCACTCTTCCAGCGGTATCATAAACAGACCCATGACAGGGACACAACCATCCTCCAAATTTACCCGACTGCCCAAGTGTTACACAGCCTAGATGCGTACAAAGATTAATAACAATAAGCCAATTTTCACGTCCTTTACCTGCTGAACGCGCAAAATCTGTTGCTTCTTTTTCACCTTCAAGATTAGGATTGCGCGCTTGACGATCTTTTAGAAGACTCAATTCAGTAGCGCGCGCATCAGCAATTTCTTTTGTCGTACGGTTTCGAATAACAACAGGCTGTCCTCGCCACTTTACCGTCACCGACATCCCCTCTTCAATACCAGAAAGATCAACCTCAACAGAGGAAGATGCCAAAACAGCTTGATCTGGACGCAACTGACGGATAAAAGGCCACGCAACCGCTCCCATTCCAACTGCTCCTGCAACAGCTGTTACCAAAAACAGAAAATCCCGCCTCGTTTGCTCACCCATGGACTTAACTTAAAGAGACTATTTGCTAAAACATTCTTCTACCATACCCTCTCCCATTGTACAATGCTTGATCACTCAGTTGCATCAACCATAAAAACATCCCCGTAAAAAACTTCTGCCATTTGTATGGTCTATACAAAAAACTGTTTTATAATGATAATTCATCGTTTTACAGAGTGAATGAAATCCTGAAACACCGTAAGTTTCTTTCATTTCAAACCTATTCATATTAATCAATCAAAATTACTCCCCCGCCTGTGAAAAACGGAGATAGCGTGTAAATAAACACTCCTAAAGAAAGAAACATAGTCTTATTATGACCAGATCTCAGTAAATAAGTTGAGCTTATCGGTTATTTCTTTAACACATTTACAGCATCTCTCCCTCCCTCAATTCCAACTGGTTGAATGAGTATTTTTTCCGCTTCTGCTTTTGCATAAAAAGCATATTTTGTTGATTTTCATTAAAATGGATGATCTAACCTCATTAAATATCCCGCTTTTCAACATAAGGAAGTCCCTAATAGGGAGATTCTCTCTTATCCCAAACAAACCTATGTACATAACTTTTTCCCTGAAATTTAAAGTGAATAAAAATAAAACATAAAAAACATGTATTTCTCAAAGCATATTTTTCGAATAAATTGTAACGCTTCTTTACAAAGTTGAAAGAAAAATCATATTACAGAGAACATGACACTTCATATAGCTCTTTTCCAACCTGATATCGCTGGTAATACTGGAACGATTTTACGTCTTAGCGCTTGTTTTGGTTTACATGTGCACATTATTGAACCCGCAGGCTTTAATCTGTCGGATCGTAATCTCAAACGCGCAGGATTGGATTATCTCGAATACGCTTCCTTAGAACGACACATTGATTGGCAACATTTTATAAGCTCCATGAAACACTTTAACCGCCGTCTGTTGCTTTTAAGTACAAAAGCAAAAACATGCTATACGCAGATATGCTATCAAAAAAATGATGTTTTACTTTTTGGTCGTGAAACAGCTGGCGTTCCCGATTATGTTCATGAAACGGCCGATTACACATTGAAAATTCCCATGCAACCACAGGCACGCTCTCTAAATCTCGCCATGTGCGTAGCCATAACAACGGGAGAAGCATTACGCCAAATTGGTTATCATGAAAGAAACTGTAATCTATAAAAACACAACAATTCCATTAAAATCTTTAATAGAACAATAAAAATACATGAAATATGGTTTTAAATAATTAAAAAAATCTTTTTTATAGAATATAGATAGTAATTAAAAGCGCATAAAGTTCAATAATACTTTTGGAATAACTTATAGAATGCCTATAAAAACTCATAAATTATCACGAAAAACAATATACAACATATCAAGAATAGTTAGAGCGTATAACGCTTATCATTTTCCAACAATCAAGTGCTGATAAAATAACATTTCTTAGTGCCCATCACATCCATTTCATATCACCACTTATGAATGATTAAATACTCCTCATAGTAAAAATCCATTGGACATCCCCCTCTTTATGCTCATACAAAGTGAAAACTACTATCATTATTCTCTTTATCCGTTTTCACTTTCGAGAATCCTTATCTTTGAGATGGTTCATAAGAGACATTTTTTCTCTCTGTAATCATTTTTCCTCACACGGCTTCCCCCACTTGTAACGTGTAAGGCTATAATTTGGATTTATGTAATATGAACAGGTTTGAAATAACCTCACAATATTCGGAGCTCTTGTTTCACATGACGAATAATGAATTATTATTATAAATCAATTTTTTCTAATAATGCATGACGATCCATTAAAAATCCGCTTTCGACCCATATCATTTCTAACTCTTTAAGCTTTTTTCCTAAAAGCACACCTTTAGCAAAACCTTTCTTTATTAAATCGTTACCATTAATGGGAAAAGTTGGAATCTGCCATTTTTTGGCAAGCTGATGAAGCTTGACATAATCCTCTGCTCTTTGCAAAGCATCACTTTTTTCCAGATTATCGAGATGTGATGCAGCGACAGACAACGATAATTGATCTAAAACTGGCTGTCGTCCATGAAAATAAATCAGTTTTTGCACAAAATGATCAGAACAGTTTTGGTTTATTATTTCTAACTCTGCCCATTCTTTTAATCGTGTTGTTTCTTTATGGGAAAAATGCAAGCGCTGTGCCATTTCATGAAGACGTATGGGGTCAGGAGGAAGAAGGCTTTCTAGCCGTAACAATGGATCAACTTTCCAACCAAAAGCGTGTTCTGTCTTCACCAATGCGTGAATTGCATCAATACCCCATCGTTCTGTTTCAGGAAAAATAAGTGCCAAAATTCTGCTTTGTCGCATCCATAAAAGAGCACGCGTTGGATCAAACGCCGCAAGAAGCTTTTTCATTTCTGCCCAAATACGTTCAGAAGAAAGTTTTTTTAAACCGTGTTTTAAACTAACACATGCCTTCAATCCTTGTACATCAGGTCGCCCTGCTCCATACCATGCAAAAAAGCGAAAAAAACGTAAAATACGCAAATAATCTTCGCAAATACGATCTTCTGCAATCCCAATAAAACGAACTGTTCGGCTAGCAATATCACTCAAACCTCCCACATCATCATAAAGATTGCCAGCAGCATCACAATAAAGCGCATTTATCGTAAAATCACGCCGTTCAGCATCTTTTTTCCAATCACGACCAAATGCCACTTTTGCATGACGACCATCTGTTTCAATATCGCAGCGAAGCGTTGTAACCTCATAAGAACATGAATGAGCAACTACTGTTATTGTACCAAAAGCAATCCCTGTAGGAATAGCTTTAAATCCTGCTTCTTCTACACGTGTAATAACCTGTTGCGGCAAACAAGTTGTTGCAATATCAATATCACTAATAGGCTGCCCTAGCAGTTGATTGCGCACTGCTCCCCCTACAATACGCGCCTCTTCTCCCTCCAAAGACAAAACACGAAGAAGTGTTTGGATATCCTTTTGTTGTAACCACGCAACCTGTTTGAAGTCCTGTCTTATATTCACCCTTTAACCTTTCAAAAAAGTTGTCTTCATTGCTTTAAAGAACTCTCTTCATAAAACAAAATTTTTAAGACATCCCTTATAAAACACGTCTATTCCTTCCAAAAAAACTTTTCTCTTCTTGTATACGAATATGAAAAAAATGGCATATGATACTTCATTTCTTCTCATTTTCTGTTACAAACAATAAAATATCCATTATCATGCAGAGAAAATTACCATTTTTGCGACAAACGCCTTAAGGAAGAAATATGAGTCAACATGATCTATCATCCAATTCTGTAAAAAAGGTCAATATCAATCATGAGGCTCAAGTCATTATTGATGATATTGATATGGCACACAAAGAATTGGATATTTTACAACAAGAAATTGACAAAGTTATTTTTGGGCAAAGTCAGGTAATCGAATATGCTTTAATCGCTATTTTTGCTGGTGGTCACGCCCTTCTTGTCGGTGCTCCAGGACTTGCAAAAACACGTCTTGTTGAAACATTGGGAACAGTCTTAGGACTTGATGAAAAACGCATCCAATTTACTCCTGACTTAATGCCATCGGATATTATTGGTTCTGAAATTATGGATTCCGATAAAGACGGTAAACGTTCTTTTCGATACATTCAAGGTCCTATTTTCACGCAACTTCTCATGGCCGATGAAATCAATCGTGCTTCTCCACGGACACAGTCAGCCCTTTTACAAGCTATGCAAGAATATCATGTTACTGTTGCAGGTAACCGTTATGATTTGCCAAAACCTTTTCATGTTCTTGCAACGCAAAATCCTCTCGAACAAGAAGGGACCTATCCACTTCCTGAAGCACAACTGGATCGCTTTTTGATGCAAATCGATATTGACTATCCTGACCTCACAACAGAGCGACGGATCATTTTAGAAACAACAAAAGAAAAGAAATCAAATGCAAAACCAATTTTGTCCGCCAAAAAATTGCAAAAAATTCAAAATATCGTTCGCAAAATGCCTCTTTCAGAAAATGTGATCGAAGCTATTTTAAAAATTGTCCGCTCAACTCGCCCTCATAAAGACAATAGCCTTGCTAATACTTATGTTTCTTGGGGACCTGGTCCACGGGCATCACAAGCCCTTTCACTTTGTGTTCGCGCCCGTGCTCTTTATTATGGACGCTTAGCCCCCTCACTTGATGATGTTGAAGCATTGGCCTATCCCGTATTACAACACCGCATGGCTCTTAATTTTTCTGCCCGTGCTGAAGATGTAACTGTAAGAGATATTATCAATAACCTTGTGAAAGATGTTCTTTGAATGGCTATTGGCAAAAAAGTTTTACAAAAGCCTCCATTGTCGCTGGCAAATGAACTGCATAAGGATACTGGCAAAATGCCATATTTCCTTTTACAAGCACGTCATATCGCTAATACACTGATAACCGGATGGCATGGACAACGCAAACGCGGTAATGGGGAAAACTTTTGGCAATTTCGTCCCTATGTTGAAGGAGAATCCATTACCCGCATTGATTGGCGTCGCTCAGCGCGTGATGAAAATACATATCTCCGCGAACACGAATGGCAAATGACACAAACCGTTTGGCTCTGTCCTGATCAAAGCGCGTCAATGCATTACTGTTCGCGCTTTTCTAAAATCTCTAAAGGTAATCATGCCATTATTCTTACCCTTACCCTAGCATCACTTCTTGCTCGCAGTGGCGAACATATTGCTATTCCAAATTTAATGTCCCCCACAATGACATCCAATGTCGTAGAGCGAATAGCCTTTGCTTTAGAAAATCATTCAGATGAAAATTCATTTCCGGATTTTTCAACGATTACACGCTTTTCACATGTCGTTATAATGAGTGATTTTCTCGACTATCCTGAAAAAATCATCCAACATTTAACCGTTTTAACTACAAAACAGGTGACAGCTCATTTAATTGAAATTTCTGATCCCGCAGAAGAAAGCTTTCCCTACGCAGGTCACACAGAATTTTTTGATCCTGAAACGAAAGAGAAACATGTTTCCACAAAAGCAGAAGATCTTCGTAAGAGCTATTGTAAACTATATCACGCAAGGCGACAAGAGTTGGCAAATTTTTGCGCACGTCAAGGATGGTCTTATCACGTTAGTACAACGGATCAACCTTTAACAGAGACCATTTTTCATCTTGCAAATACAATGGGCGACTCTCCATTGCAAAAAAGGAGGGCCCTTTGAGTTTTGCTGCTCCCTTTCTGTTACTAGGGCTTTTGTTCCTACCGGTTATTTGGTGGCTGTTGCGGGTAACTCCTCCATCTCCGCGTAAAGAGCTTTTTCCTCCGTTACGCTTCTTACCCAAACCAACTCATCAGCAGGAAACAGCAAAACATACACCTTGGTGGTTGCTCTTGTTGCGTTTAACCATAGCGGCACTTGTTATCATAGCGTTAGCACGCCCCACGTGGGATCAAAAACCAATCAGCTTTTCCGGATCTCAACCCCTTGCACTCATTATTGATAATGGTTGGGCTTCTGTAAAAGAATGGAAAAAACGCATCTCTATCGCTGAAATGCTCCTTGCTCAGGCAGAAAAACAGCAAAAAAATATTTATCTTATTGCAACGGCTGAAAATGATATCTCCAATATAGAGCCGCAACCCGCCAAGATTATAAAACAGCATTTAATGCATTTGCAACCGCGTCCTTGGCCTGTCAACCGTGTGCACGCACTGAAAAAACTCAGAAAAATAACCAAAGGAAAACCTCTTGATGTTGCTTATTTAAGTGATGGATTACAAACAAATGAAGATGAGCAAGCTTTTGCTTTGCTTGAAGAATTAAAACCTGAAAAACTCTTATGGTATTTGGCTGATATTTCCGATTTAATCGGCATAACATCCGTAGAAAATAACGATGGAAGCATGGTCGCGCGTATTATCCGCTCAACAACACACGGCAAAACTTCCGCTACACTCAACCTCTACGATTCAAACAATCAACTTCTCGGTCAATTTACGAAAAATTTCTCTGAAGGAGAAACAACAGCTCTTGTTCCTTTTGATGTACCACTTGAACTACGCAATGATATCGCTTGGATAAAAATGAATAATCAAAACCATGCTGCTGCAACCTTCTTGGTAGACAGCCATAACAAGATAAGCCGTGTTGCTCTTCTATCACCCGATACCAATGAAATGGCACAGCCTTTACTTTCTCCATTTTATTACATTATCAAAGCATTACAGGAATATACACAGCTTATAACCGCCGGTGGAAGAGAGCTTTCAACGGATATTGATTATTTGCTTAAACAAAATCCATCTGTTTTCATTATGAGCGACATGGTTAACATGCCTGAAAAGGCAGAAAAAAAACTTTCTGATTTTGTGAATAAAGGGGGAACACTCATCCGCTTTGCAGGAGAAAAACTCAGTAGTGCAGAACATTATGATAGTCTCCTTCCGATACCGCTACGTCAGGGGCAACGTTTCCTTGGAAGTATTATGTCTTGGACGAAACCACAAAAGCTTGCCCCTTTTGCAAAAAATAGCTTTTTCTTTGATCTTCCTTTTCCAGAAGATGTCACTGTCTCGCGCCAAATCCTCGCAGAACCAACCCCAGATCTTTTTGAAAAAACGTGGCTTAGCCTTTCGGATGGAACCCCTCTTATTACCGCAGCAAAACGTGGTAAAGGAACCCTCATTCTCATTCATGTTGCTCCTGACCCCACATGGTCTAATCTTCCTCTTTCTGGCTTTTTTGCACAAATGTTGCAAAAACTAATCACATTAGGGTCTAACGAAAACACAAACCTAACACACAGAGAAAAAAGAACAATGGTACAAAACCCGTGGCGAACCATAACCGCTGACGGACAATTACAAGTACCGCCCTCTCATGTTGTTCCACTGGTCTTTGACTCTCAAAATCCACCCCATCCTTCCTATAATACTCCCCCAGGACTTTATGGTGTTAAAAGCGATTTTTATGCACTCAATCTCTTAACTCATTCGTCGCACTTGATGAAACAATCATCATTGCCAACTTCTCTTAATAAAAGCCCTTTATCTTACGATACAAAAGAAAAAAATCTTATCGGTCCACTTTTAGGATTAGCCATCTTATTATTCGCCTTTGACAATTTTCTCATTTTATGGATGGGAGATATTTTTTCTTTCATGAAACGGCGTAATATGTTTCTCCTCCCTTTTATAAGTCTTATTGCCTTGTTTTCATATGATCCAACTCTTCATGCACAAACGAAAGAAAATCATCATGATAGTGTACAAGCTGCTGGTGCAACACATCTTGCCTATGTTATAACCAATAATCATGAAATTGATACAACGAGTAAACGTGGTCTAGAAGCGTTAAGTCAATTTATCGCAGAGCGCACAATGCTTACCCCAGGCTCTGTTACAGCACTTGATCTCGATAAAGATGAACTCTCTTTTTATCCTCTTATTTACTGGCCAATTGATGTTAAGAGTCCTATACCTACCCCCAAAAGTCTTGAAAAAATAAATAACTTTATGAAACATGGGGGAACAATTTTATTTGACACACGCGATCAGATAAAGAGTAATCTTAATCTTGAAGGAGATGCCACTCCAGAAACGCAACGATTACGAGATATCTTAAAAGAGTTAAATATTCCATCCATTGAGCCAGCATCAACGGATCATGTTGTTGCACGTTCTTTTTATATTATGCCAGATTTTCCTGGTCTCTACCGTGGTTCACCTTTATGGATTGAATCCTCATCAACAAACAAAAAAAATAAAAATTCTCTTGCTAGCGGTGATAATGTAAGTTCTCTTCTCATCACCGCCAATAACTTTGCCGGTGCTTGGGCACTCGATGAAAAAGGGACATGGAAATATCCCCTTGTTCCCAATGATCCAATGCAACGTCTATGGGCATTTCGTGCAGGTTTAAATATTGTCCTTTATGTTCTTACAGGAAACTATAAAGCGGACCAAGTTCATGTTCCAGCACTCTTGGAACGCTTTAAAAGAGAAAGAAGGCAATGATATCATTTTTCACTTTTCAGCCTTTTTTACCACTCATTTGGATTCTGTTCTTAAGTGGAATATCGATGCTTTTTGTCGTTGTTGGTCTTGTTACGCAACGTCAAGGTTCTTTATTTCGTCTGATGGCATTAAGCGCCCTCATCCTTGCTTTGCTCAATCCAATGATCATAAAAGAACAGCGCGAACCACTGAAAAGCACAGTAGGTATTGTCATTGACCGCAGCAAAAGCCAAACATTTGGAACACGTACAAACGACAGTGATGAAGCGCGCGCGCAATTAACGCAAGCATTGGCGCATTATCCACAATTTGAACCACGCTTTATTGAAGCTGGAAAACTTGCTGATAATCAGTATGCGCCCTCAACGAATTTGTTTGATGCTTTAACACAAGCAGTATCTGATGTGCCGCCCTCTCGTTATGCAGGAACCATTTTTATCACCGATGGACAAGTACATGACATCCCTGACCTATCAGACCTTCATCATAAAGCACCTCTCAATGCTCTGATTACAGGACACTCAGATGAATTTGATCGCCAAATCAAGTTTATTTCTCCTCCACGCTTTGCCCTTGTCAACAAACCACAAACGCTCTCCATTTTGGTAGAAGATAAAGGCCCCGCCAAAAAAACAATACCACAGAAAGCAAATATTACACTAAGCGTCAATGGACAAGACATTGGCCATTATTCTGTAACTCCTGGCGTGATTTTTCAAACTGAAATTACCCTTCCTCATGCTGAAAAAAATATTATCCAAGTGATAACCGATCCACACAAAGGTGAACTAAGCTTTGAAAACAACCGCGCCATAACAATCATTGAAGGAATCAGAGAAAATTTACGCGTTCTTCTTATTTCAGGTGCTCCTTATAATGGAGAACGGACATGGCGAGACCTTTTGAAAGGTGACTCCAATATTGATCTTGTTCACTTTACTATTTTACGTCCTCCCACCAAAGCAGATAATACGCCCTTAAGCCAATTATCCTTGGTGGTCTTTCCGACAAGAAAACTCTTTGTTGAAGAGATTAATAACTTTGATCTCATCATCCTTGATGGCTACCAGCACTCTGCTGCTCTACCCTTAATCTATTATGATTATATCGCCCAATATGTACAAAAGGGAGGGGCATTGCTGATGGTAACAGGACCTGAATTTACAAAAAACAACTCACTTGCGAAAACACCTTTAATCAGCATTCTGCCGGCATTGCCCAATGGAACTATTATTGAAAAGCCTTTTCGCCCCACATTAACCAAAGAAGGTGAGCGCCATCCTGTCACAAGGGGCCTTGCAACACTTAACCTTCCAGCTTCTCAATGGGGGCAATGGTTGCGACAAATTGCTATTCAAAACATAAATAACGGAATCGCCCTCATGAAAGGAGCCGATGAACAACCACTTTTACTTCTCGCGCATGTTGATAAAGGACGTGTAGGCATGTTGCTCTCCGATGAAAGTTGGCTTTGGGCACGAGGTTTCGAAGGCGGCGGTCCTTATGCAGCTCTTTATCGTCGTATTGCCCATTGGCTCATGAAAGAACCAGAGCTTGAGGAAGAAAAATTAAGTGCAACCAGCAGCCATCATCATTTAACAATTCGCCGCCAAACTCTAAAAGACCATCCAGAACCCGCTGAAATAACCTTTCCCTCTGGAAAAAAAGAACATATCACTCTCACCAAAGAGCAAGAAGGTCTCTTCAGCGCAACTGGGACCACTAATGAAACAGGAATTTTTACCATTAAAAATGGCGATTTAACAATACTTTCTTCTGTAGGGATGCTCGATAATCTTGAATTGTTTGACTTAATTTCAACACAAGAAAAACTAGCCCCCATTATTAAACACACCGGTGGTTATATCGGACGGTTACATCCTGAGGGAAAAGAAAACATTCATCTTCCTCCATTCAAGCTGATTCAATCAAAAATAAACCCGTCTTCTTCCCCAGCACATTCAATTATTCTGAAAGAAGCGACAGAAACCCGTTTAATTAATACCTTTTATTTTTCGATATTTTCTGGTTTCTTGGCGCTGCTTGCTTGCCTTTTACTGTTGAGCAGCATGTGGTATCGTGAAAGCCGTTGAAAAATCTGAAATTTCGTATAATAGTCTTAAAATTTAGCTTATTTTTTTGTGTATTTTCTTGTCTTTTACAATTAGATAAAAACATTGATCTATAATGATAATTTATCATTATAGTCATATTGAGTCATTATTCCCTGTAGGATTTTTCTTTTTTGTAATACTTTCTATATTAAATTAATTAAAATCACTCGCTTGCACATCATTAAAAGAGGTCTGTATGAATAAAAACCATTGAAGAAAAGAGTAAAGTACCTCTTATGAATCCTCTTAAAGCAAGGATTTTCACAAAATTGGGAGGGGAATAGTATAATGGTTTTACTTTGCACCTTGTATAAATGTAAAATGGTGGCGCATAATAAGCCTTATAAACGGGGCTTTTCATAGTATTGAGAACTTTCGTGAAATGGAATCAAGCGCACTGGGAAATATCTCTTCAAAATAAATATATGAATGTACAGCACAATGATATTTTATTTGGGATATTCCTCTTGAATCGTTCTGTTTTGCGTGAAAAAATCTCCCATTAAAAGCAATACATGGCAGCCCAAAACCGTAAAAATTCCTGATAAATACAATACATTCTTTTGCATTTTATACTGAATAATTAGATTTTTTATGATAATGTGTAGTCGTATAAAAGCTATTTAAAAGTCTTAAAACTTTATGATCATCATTTTAAAGTCTATCCCATCATACAAAAGACATATCAATTGCCAAGAATGATATGTTGTATTATGTTGCTCTTTTCATAAAAAATACAATACAGCGTTAATTCTTCAAAGAATTTTCTCATATTTTCAACAAGCTATTTTTCATTTTACAATCCTTCTTGCCTTTAAGTATCAACTTATCTTATGCTTATGCTCTAAATCATTTTTAATACTCTACGAGCTTTTATGTTTTATCTTGCCCATATATCGGATGTACATCTTTCCCCTCTCCCGCAACCTTCCCTTTTTGAACTTTCTGGAAAGCGTCTTACCGGTTATCTGAATTGGCAAAGAAAACGTAAGAGTCAAATGGTAACAAATGTCCTAGAAACTTTAATAGATGCCTTAAACAAAAAAAAACCTGATCATCTTGTGATCTCTGGTGATCTTGTGAATCTTGCTCTAGATAAGGAATTTGAACAAGCACATCGTTGGCTACTTAACTTAGGACAACCTCAAGATATTTCCTTGACATTTGGAAATCATGACGCCTATGTCCGCGGTGCTTTCCAAAAAGCATGTACTCTTTTTAAACCTTGGATCACAGGTGACGTCCCTCAAAAAAGCGCCTTTCTTTTTCCTTATATGCGCATTCGCAAAAATGTCGCCATTATAGCAACTTCTTCAGCCATCGCGACACCACCTTTTCAAGCTTCTGGTTATTTTGGTAAAATACAAGCGCAAACTTTACCACTCTTTTTAAAGGAAGCAGCACAGCGTAACCTTTTTCGTGTCGTCATGATTCACCATCCCCCCTTTCCCAAGGCAACATCTTGGCATAAAAAACTACGAGATATAAAACGTTTTCTAGACGTTATCAAATATCACGGTTGCGAACTTATTCTTCACGGACATACTCATTTACCTACATTGAATTACATTGAAGGACCTATAAAAAAAATTCCTATTGTTGGTGTTCCTTCCGCATCACAAGCTTTTGGTGATAAAAAACCACCCGCAGGCTTTAATTTATTTTCCATTGAACGCTTACAAAATCAATGGCACTGCCAATTGCAACGTTATAGCATTATAACCCCCCAAAACGAGATTGCATGTACTGAAACAATTAATCTTTAAACACCTTCATAGTTGCCAAAACAACCAAAAACGAAAGTATTTTTATTTCATATCCCTTTGGAAATCATAATTCTTATTTCTCTTTAAACGACAAAGTTCCACTTTCTCTGTCGATAAATCAATTTCTCTCAGAGAATTCCATCTGCTACCCCTCTTATATGACTGGCTTTACAAACTCATTGGTTTACTTCCTTCCCGTCCTAAAGGACGAAAATTTCTACCACACCTGATCTATAAATAATCCAGATTCTTGTCGCACGGATTCCACCTGCTAATTGTGCATGTGATTTGCTTCACAAAGCTCTACACACAAATCCCGCCTTGAATTTCATCATACACTCCTCCAAAAGCATCTAATGCATAAAATCCTTATATCACTACAGTGATGATATTTTATAGAATAATAGAGAAGCTTATTCAGCTTCTATACCTGAAAATCAATGACTAAAAAATCCCAATAATAACTAAAGTATATAATTTCAATAACCCAACCTATTTGTAATTGATAAACAAACGATGCTGATTGATTTATCGTAAATAGATTTGAAATTATTCTCTCTTATTTCACTCGACATTTATTATCGTACATTTAAAAGATTTATAAAAAATTATAGATTCTATTTCGATAACAGGCATAGGTAACAATGTTTTTTATGTCTCGATAAATTTCTAATTTTCTATCTATTTTTCCTATAAATCACTTTATAATTATTTTATTACTATAAATTATTATTTATAATATTAAATAAAATATTTTACGATAACGAAAAACAGAAAAGTCGATTGTATGAAAGGTATTTCAAATAAAACAAAACGCCATTAAGTTGCCAATTCATGTGTTTGTTAAAAAAGCATCTTTTAAAGCACCCAAATCCATTTCCCCATGGCACCTATGAATAATGTGATGATAAGTCCATTTAGTAGCACCATCTTTACATTTATGAAAAAGCAAACTAGTATCAAATCTCACACTTTGCCACCCCCAATCTAGCGACAGCCTTTGGCACTTGAGATGGTTCATAAGAGGCATTTTTATTCTTTCTTTAATGTTTTTTATCTCACGGCTCTCCCTCCTTTGACGTACAAAAAACATGGTTTTGATTGGTTCAACATGGTATAGGTTAAAAATGAGAAAATCTTATGATACTTGGGGCTCTCACTCAACATAAAAAGGTAAATTATATTTACAAATCAAAGTATTGTTCGAATAAAATAGTAGCTCTTTTGAGTGAAGGATATTTTCCAGCACATATCTAAAAAATAAAAGCCTCATTCGAAAATGAGACTTTTGAATTTTTAATTCTGCAAAAATTTAAAATTTATAAGCTACACCTACGCGGAAATCGTTTGTCTTGTAGCCCATTTCAAATTTATCATGCACGAACTTCTTTTTACCAAAATCTGAATAACGGTATTCTGCACGCACAATAACATTATCAGTCATTGCAAAATCAACACCACCCCCGAGGGTATAACCAATCATGGTCTTTTTTTCGTCATGCAACCAATCAGAAAAATTAACTGCTCTGTTGTTGCTATCAGCAACTAACCCAAAAATATTCTGAAGCTGCGTATAAGCAACCCCTCCAGAAACATAAGGCATCACACGCTCAATCGCAAAACCAACTTTCACCCGCGTAGCACCAGCCCATTTTTGTTTTAAAGTATGGCGTACAGCTTCAATAGGTATTGCCGAATCCTCCTCATGAGAATCTCTTGTTAGATTTGTTTCTTCTGAAGAAGCTTCTTCAGTTTGACTTTTTTTTGGTCGATTAATATCTTTTGTACTCTTTTTATCAGACCACATAATATCCGTATCAATACCTATAATAAAACCATTATCGATATCAATATTGGAACCTGCATAAACTCCCCCTATAAAACCAGAAAGTTTAGGTAAATCCTCCTTTCCAATTGGATTCCATATCCCCGTCTCATCTTTTAAATAACTTGCAGTTGTTTTACCTGAAAAGCTACCAATCTGTCCTCCAAGATAAAATCCTGTCCAAGAAAAAGCAGGAACTGCAATAACAGGAACAGGCTGTTCAGGAGTAATGACATCCGCCGCTTGTACTACAGAAATTGAAATTAAAGAAAAGATAGATGTTGAGACTAAATACTTTGTAATCATAATTGCTCCCCTAAAAGCTAATGTGATACATAAATAATAGTAAATCGTTTCACATTTTTTTTAAAAAATCTATAGCAAAAATGACACAGTTACAAAAAAATAAAAGTAGTTTTAATAAATAATATTATAAAAAACTTTAAATATGCTTTGTATTTCCATTAATTATTACATATTATCTTTTATAGCTTCATATTAATCATTATTATCCATAATTATACAAATAATTATAATGTCATTTTTTTGAAAAAATGAGGTATGTAATCAATAAAGATTTTTATCATATTGATTTCAATATGTTGGTATTATTAGTGTAATGAGACATAATCTCTATAAGTTTTTATATAAATCTGTACGATCAAAATACTCTTGCATATATTCTTGTGTTGAATATCTCTTAATTCATAAATGTATCTGATATACTGCTGCTTAATAAATGACCCATATGCTTTTTCATATACAGGAGATAAGATTCATAAAGAATATCATTCACTAATCTCGTCACTCATCGCTTTTTGTATAAAGAATGACACCTAGAATGGCACATTTAACAGAGAATTTTTTTCATCACACTTGAGAAATCAGTAGAGAACTTCACTCTAACCCTCTCAAGCGTGTAATGAAATAAAAGACAAAAATTAATATATAAAAATGGAATTAATAATTTTTATTATTCTTATAGAATTATTTTAATGTTTCATGATTTTTGTAAAAACTGAACAGACCAATTGCCCAGTTTCTGCAATTAACTTTTCAACACGAAGCAAATCAGGTTCCCCAACACTATTTAACAAAAGGTCACTTAATCCAGGTGGCATATTATTGGGATCAAGAGAATCATTTAAGCAAAGCCGTATAATTTGACTCAAATTTGTATAAAGACGATAGGCATAATGTAAATCAGCAATACATGACTGATTAAGAAAACTGTTTGGTAAGTGATCTAAAATATCAGCTGTTGTTGCTCCAATTTGAAACTCAATGACATGCGTAATAAGAGAAAATTGAGCAATAAACTCCAAATCCATAATGCCACCAGACATCGTTTTTAAATCCCATTGATTTTTTGGCGGCTTTTCTTTTGCAATCAAGGAACGCATTTCACATACTTCTTTTGCAACTTCCTTCTTATCACGAGAAATAGCAATAATTGCACACACTTCATTTTCTAGCTTTTGTAAAAAATCAGGATCTCCTGCAATGCCTCGAGCCCTTGTTAAAGCAAGATATTCCCATATCCATGCTTCTTGGCGATAATACTTTTTAAAAAATGGAAAAGAAACAGCAACAGGTCCTTTATTGCCTAACGGCCGTAACCTTAAATCAACGACATAAAGAACACCTTGGCTTGTAAGAGTGGATAAAGCAGAAATGAGGCGCTGTGCTAAACGCGTATAATATTGAGAGATATAAAGAGGCTTTTCTCCATCAGATATTTCTGCATCATCATCGTGTTCATAAAGCAAAACGAGGTCAACATCGGAATCTGCCGTCAATTCGCGACTTCCAAGCTTCCCCATACCCAATATGCCAACACGCCCCCCTTTAACACTACCATGAAGACGAGAAAATTCCTCTTGAACGGCAGCAAATGTTTTTGTAATCATAAGATCAGCAAGCGCAGTAAAAGCAAAACCCGCTCTTTCTCCTGTAATTGCACCATTCAAAATTCGAATACCAATCAAAAAACGTTGTTCATCTGCAAAAATTCTTAAATGATCGAGAATTTCCTCATAAGGAAAGATATTTTCAAGAAAATATTCAAGCCGTTTTTCTAAATACGTTTTTGTTGGTAATTCTGAAAGAATATTCGGATCTAACATTCCATCAAAAACATGGGATCTGCGTGTAATAATTTCTGCAAGACGTGGAGCAGCGCCCATAATAAGGACAAGCATATCCAAAAGAGAGGGATTAGACTGCAAAAGACTAAAAAGCTGAATTCCTGAAGGTAAGCCCTGTAAAAAACTATCAAAACGCAACATCGCCTCATCAGCTCGTTTTGTCCCACCAAAAGCTTTCAAAAGAGCTGGTGTTAATTCCGTTAATCTCTCGCGTGCTTCGGCTGATTGCGTTGCTTTATAACGACCACAATGGAGAGTACGCATAATACGACAAATATCACTTGCTCTTTCAAAGCCTAAACGGCTTAACGTTATTAATGTCTCCGGATCATCTTCTTCACCTGTAAAAACTAAATTACCAATTTCTAAACCAAGTTCTTGCTCATTCTCAAACAGTGCTGCATAATGTTTTTCAACAACCTGAAGTGTTTTTAATAAATCACGGATAAAACTGCTGCTGTCTTGATAACCCATTAAATAGGCAACACTTGTGAATTGAGCAATATCATTTGGAAGAAGGTGTGTTTGTTCATCGAAAAGCATCTGAATACGATGTTCCACATTTCGAAGAAAAGCATAACTTTTTATAAGGCTATTTCTGGTTTTCTCACTGATCCAACCAAGCGTGTGAAGTTCTGCTAACATTGCAACTGTCTGGCGTCCACGTAATTGAGGAAAACGCCCACCAGCAATGAGCTGTTGTGTCTGAACAAAAAACTCAATCTCACGAATACCACCACGACCTAACTTTATATTATGCCCATAAGCTGCAATTTGACCGTAATTTTTATGCGCATGAATTTGACGTTTGATCGAATGAATATCAGCAATAGCAGCGTAATCTAAATATTTCCGCCACACATAGGGAAAAAGCTCTTTAAGAAAGTTAAAACCTGCCCTCTTATCGCCAGCAACTGGACGTGCTTTAATCATGGCTGCTCGTTCCCAATTTTGCCCACGCCCTTCGTAATACCGCAAGGCAGTCCTTACTGGTAGAGCCAAAGGAGTTGATCCTGGATCTGGACGAAGCCGAAAATCAAGACGAAAAACATATCCTTCCGCAGTGCGTTCTTGAATGATACGGATTAATCGGCGTACCATTTTAGAAAATACGTCAACACTTTCAGAAAGATTACCAATATGAGGTGATGTTTCATCAATGAAAACAATAAGATCAATATCAGAAGAATAATTAAGTTCCCCTGCTCCTAATTTTCCCATCCCTAAAATAATTAAACCACAGTCTTTTTCTGGATTTTCACGGCTTAATAAATTGATCTTACCATGATCATGCGCTTCTCTTAATAGAAAACGCAGCGCTACACTTAATGCTGCTTCGCCCAAACGTGTCAACCAAACACATGAAACTTCGTAAGTAAAAACACCACTCAAATCAGCTAAAGCAATGAGAACATGCGCTTCTCGTTTTTTGCGCCTTAAAGCAGCCATCAATGAAGTTTCATTTATAGATTCATCCTTATCAATAGCCGTAATATCATCTATAATTTCGCTCAGCCTTGTTTCTATATCAACATTTAATAAAGCACTAAGATATGATGGATTGGCAATTAAAACCTCACGCAAAAAAGGAGATAAGGTCATAACCGAACTGATAAAAACTATCTGCGTTCCACTCTCTGAAATAAGGGAAACAAGCGATTCTAAACCTTCTTTCCTTGCTTGTTCTTCCATGTCTTTTAACCATTGGGAACCACTTTTATCGAGAGGGCATAAAGGGAGAAGCTGTGTTTTTAAAAAAGCTTGTTTCGTCTGCGCTCCCTTGAAAAGCATTTTGCCTTCCTTTCTATTGCTTTATACTTTTAAAATAGTTGTTACGTATGAAAAGAGAAAAGTGAAGAAAAATGTCTTTAAGGAAATAACAAAACAGCCCTAAGCCCTGGATTTGCATTTTCAAGTAACAATTCACCCCCGTGAAGCTTCATAACTGCTTTTGCTATACTTAAACCAATCCCAAACCCAGGTTGTGTACGGCTTTCTTCAAGACGAACAAATCGTTCTGTCACTTTTTCAAGTTTATCCTCTGCTATTCCTGGTCCATTATCACTCACAACAACTAACAAATGTTCATCACGATATTCCATTGATAAGCAAACCTCCGCTTTCCTTTTACCTTTAGAAGCATATTTAATGGCATTATCTATAAGGTTAAAAATTGATTGTGCAACAAGCTCACGATTCAACTTAAGCTCTTTATCAAATATATTCCCCAACCGAAGTAAAACACCTGACTCTTCAGCAAAAGGTTCGTAAATCTCAACAGCATCTTCAAGGATCAGTTTCATATTCATCATTTCAAGATGCTCAATTGCACTGCTGGCCTCAATACGCGAAATCATTAAAATCGCATTGAACGTACAAATAAGTTGATCTGATTCTGCAATAACCCTATCAAGGACCTGACGATATTCAAGCTTTGTCTTATTTCCTGAAAGCGCTTCTTCAGCGCGATTTCTAAGACGCGTTAACGGCGTTTTCAGATCATGAGCAATATTATCTGATACTTGACGTAAACCAATATTTAACTCTTCAATGCGGTCTAACATAACATTAAGATTAGTTGACAATCGATCAAACTCATCCCCTACTCCAGAAACAGGTAAACGCCCACTGAAATCACCATCCATCAGGCGCTGTGATGCAGCCGTTACATGATCAATCCTTTGTAAAGCTCTCCTGCCAACAAAAAACCATATGAGTAAAGCGCCTCCAACCATTGCAGCAAGTGCAATGATCACAGCTTTACGAATAACCACTGCAAAACGTTCTGGCTCATCCAAATCGCGTCCTATAAGAATCTTCATAGCATTAGGTAAATCAACAATAACCGCCAAAGCGCGATGTTCACTTGTTTTGCCATGTTCTCCAAAACGAGAATACAAAAAAGAGGTAGAAATAAAACCACTCTGATTCAAAAGACCTAATTCAATACGTGCTACATTTCCTGCTAAAATACGCCCCATAGAATCCGTGACAAGATAAAGAAATGCTCCTGGTTGTCTTGAACGATAATCAATAGTGCGCATTAATAAGGATAATCCCCCATAATTATAAGCATTTTCAATATACTTTAATTCTTCATGTAAAGCCTGTTCAGTTTGCTCTGTTAACAATGAAGCAGAAAATGCCGTCATATAAATAGAAAGCCCTGTTGCCACCAAGCCAAACAATAAAATATAAAGTGCTGAAAGCCTTAGCGCCGTCGTGCGCATTATATTAATCAAACGATTCATGCTTTGTTATCTGGTGCTTTCAGCATATATCCAGCTCCACGCACGGTATGGAGAAGGGGAACATCAAAATCTTTTTCAATTTTGGCTCTCAAACGGGAGATATGGACATCAATGACATTCGTTTGTGGATCAAAATGGTAATCCCAAACATTTTCCAAAAGCATAGTGCGTGTAACAACCTGCCCCGCATAGCGCATCAAATATTCAAGTAAACGAAACTCTCGTGGTTGCAATAGGATGTTTCTATCACCCCGTTTTACCGTATGTGCTAGCCGATCAAGTTCAAGATTACCTACACAATAAACAGTTTCTGCTTCTTTAGGATTTTTCCGCCGTTGTAAAACTTCAACACGCGCAAGAAGTTCAGAAAAAGCATAAGGCTTTGTCAAATAATCATCTCCCCCTGCACGCAACCCCGTTACACGATCATTAACTTGCCCTAAAGCCGAAAGGATAAGAACCGGTGTTTCATTG
Source organism: Bartonella sp. MR100HLJHH (assembly GCF_042194215.1). Lineage (NCBI taxonomy): Bacteria > Pseudomonadati > Pseudomonadota > Alphaproteobacteria > Hyphomicrobiales > Bartonellaceae > Bartonella > Bartonella sp. MR100HLJHH. Next base: position 16,366 of record NZ_JBHIMR010000009.1, on the reverse strand, counting down.
CCTTTAGCGCGCAATTCAGCAATAATAGAAAGGCCATCACGATGCAAAAGCATTCGGTCAACAACCATAACGTCATAATTTTCCGTGGTCGCTAAAGCGTATCCCGTATCCCCATCATAAGCAACATCAACAGAATGCCCTACTTCCAAAAAAGCCTTTTCGAGATAATGCCCCGTCTCATGATCATCTTCAATAACGAGTATCTTCATAAAACGTATCTCCATTATTTTATTATGTTGTAGGACAAACATTTAATAAACATTTGTCCTACAACTAAAGCCTTATTTTTTCAAAATTGGAAGAGCAACAAAACGATTTTGATCATTTGTTCGCACTTGTAAGAGTATAGCCTTTCGTCCTAACTGCTGAGCATTTTTGATTGTGCTAACAATATCAGAGACTTTTTTAACCGGTTTATTATTTACTGTCACAATGATATCTCCAGGGCGTATCCCTTTATCTGCAGCATCTGAATCGGTATCGACATCCGTTACCACAACCCCTACACCATCATCAGAAGGTATAACAATCAGACCATAATCTTCCAATGTTTCATCTAAATCACCCCGTTCATTTGAATGTTTTGAAGCCTCTTTCTTACTTTCATCTTCAGACATTGAAGCGAGTTTAACCTTGATACTTTCCTCCTTACCTGATCTCCAAATCCCTATGGTTACCGTTTCTCCTGGTTTAATATTTGCAATACGTTTCGCCAGATCACGCGCATCAGCAACCTTTTCATTATTCACGGAAATAATTACATCACCCGCTTTAATACCAGCCTTTTCTGCCGGCCCTTTTAACGGATCAGTGACCAAAGCACCTTTGGCTTCTTTCAAACCTATTGAATCGGAAATCTCCTTTGTTACCGGCTGAATCTGAACACCTAACCAACCACGTTGAACTGAACCTTTTTCAATAAGTTGTTGTACAACCTGTTTTACAGTCGCTGCCGGAATAGCAAAAGCAATCCCAACATTTCCTCCAGAAGGAGAAAAAATTGCTGTATTAACCCCAACAACCTTTCCATTAAGATCAAATGTTGGGCCACCAGAGTTTCCTCTATTAACAGCAGCATCAATCTGAATAAAATCATCATACACACCAGTGCCAATATCACGTCCACGTGCAGAAACAATACCTGCTGTCACAGTTCCACCAAGACCAAATGGATTCCCAATGGCAACAACCCAATCCCCAACACGAAGCTTTGAATCATCACCAAAATCAACATAGGAAAATTTTCTTTTATCACTTACTTTTAATACGGCAAGGTCGGTTTTGGGGTCTTTCCCAATAAGCTTTGCGTTCAATTCTGTACCATCATCAAGAACAACAGTATAACTTGTTCCGTCAGAAATCACATGATCATTGGTTACAATGTAACCATCAGACGAAATAAAAAAACCCGATCCAAAAGCAATAGGACGGAGTCTCCGTGATTGGTGGGGAAATTTATTTTTAGGTTTATCAAAATCATAAAACTCTTTAAAAAATCTTTTCAAAGGATGTTGGTCTGGTAATTGATCAAATCCTGGACCACTAAAAAAGTTGCTAAAGAACCTATCTTCTTTCTTTTTATTGCTCTTTACTTGTACTGCTACAACTGCTGGTTTCACTTGAGCAACAATATCGGCAAATCCCTGTTGTTGCATTAACGAAGTAAATACAGAACTTGCATGAGCCTTTGTCATCAACAAGCTTGATGTACATCCACTAAAAAACAGTGCACTTTCCAATATCGCAGAAAAACTCACTGCGACAAACGTTTTAAAGAAAGCCTTTTTAATCATTTACTCTATGCTCCTATTCAATTATACCTTTATTCCAATTGCGATCACTTATAAAATACTAGACCTTACCGTTTTCTGTCTAAATTATTAAAGTTTTGTAAGGTTTCAGTATCCCCTAATATAATTATAATAAGATTGTATGCTCATTGCAGATGAGCCGATTTTTTCTTTTATGTAACATCTTTTTTAATGCAATGGCATTTTTGACTGTCTTTTTCATTCAGATAACTCATTATTTTCTCATGATTATTCCGTTTTAAGTGGAAAAATATGATATTTGTGCCAATGATGATGATGATCAAAGGCGAAAACCATAAAAACCAAGTTATTTTATTCAATGGTGGTTTCAAGAGAATAAATTCACCATATCGTTCAACAAGAAAGTCAGTGACTTGCTGGTTACTATAGCCCATTTTTAGCCTTTCCCGAATTAAAAGCCGTAAATCACGTGCTAGAGCAGCATCTGAATCATCAATTGATTGATTTTGACAAACCGGACAACGTAAATGTGATGAAATATGGCGTGCTCGCGCTTCAAGAACCTTATCCTTTAAAATCTCATCCGGCTCTACTGCTATTGCTAATCGAAAAGGAAACGTTGCAATTAAAAAAAATAAAATCCAAAGATTTTTTTTCATCTCAATGTCTTTTCCAAAAATTTAAAGCAAGCAGTACCCTATTGTACATGCCAATGCGAAACCAATACCCCAGAAGAGAAAGACATCCGCCTACAGCCATCATGAATGCCCCTAACCAAATACATATTACATAAGGCTTCCACCATATGTGTACAACAAGACCCCGATTATCGGTATGCCCTGGTACAATATATAGCTGCGATAAGCCATGATTTTGAAGACCAACTTCTGTTGTTGATGTATTTTGGCTTGAATAAAATCGCTTTGAGGCTGTTACATGACCCACAATGTTTTTATTTTCATATATTTTAAAATAAAACTCCATTGCCGAATAATTCGAACCAACACCTTCATACACTGCATCAAAATGAAGCGTTTTATCCGCTATCGTCACCCTATCCCCTACGTTCATGATTAAAATACGTTCTTGCCCAAAACTTGCCACACAAACAATACCAAATAATGTAACACCTAATCCCATATGTGCTATTGCTGCACCAAAAGTAGACCATGGCAATCCAAGAAATCTCTTAACGCGTATTGAAAAAGCTCTCTTGCCATATCCACTCTTTCCCCATAGATCCGCTAAACTGCCTAGAAAAACAAACGCTGAAAGCCCAATCCCTAAAACTGCAAAGATATCACGCAAAGATGTCGCATAAAATATTATAAAACAGACGATAGCAGCCAATACAAAAACAAACCATAACCGTTCAAAAACTGCAAGAAAATCACCGCGTTTCCATGCCGTCATTGTTCCAAACGGAACAAACAACAACAGCAAAATCATTAGCGGTCCACAGGTAAGGTTAAAAAAAGCAGCCCCTACAGAAATTTTTTGTCCTGTTAATATCTCAATAAAATAAGGATAAAGCGTACCAATCAATACTGTTGCTGTTATTGTTGTAAGTAACAAGTTATTTAAAACAATAAACCCTTCACGTGAAATTGGTTGAAAAAATCTTTCTGTTTTTAAAATAGGGGTGCGCAAAGCAAAAAGAAGAAAAGCCGCTCCCGTAAAAAAAAATAAAAGCGCAAGAATTGCTTGCCCCCGTGCTGGATCAACAGCAAAACTATGAACAGAAACTAAAAGCCCCGAACGCACAAGAAAAGTTCCCATCAGAGAAAGAGAAAAAGTAAGCAGCGCTAAAAACAAAGTCCAACTTTTCAATATTTCTCGTTTTTCGAGAACAAGAGCAGAATGTAAAAGAGCCGTTCCTGAAAGCCAAGGCATAAACGAAACATTTTCAACAGGATCCCAAAACCAATAGCCCCCCCATCCTAGCTCATAATAAGCCCAATAGGAGCCAACCATAATACCCAATGTTAAAAAACACCAAGAAAGTAAAAGCCACGGACGAATCCCACGCGCCCAAACTCTATCAACATGTCCCATAATCAATGCCGCAACGGCAAAAGAAAAACAGAGTGAAAAACCAACATAACCTAAATAAAGTAGCGGTGGATGAATTGCTAATGCGATATCTTGTAAAAGAGGATTGAGACCATTTCCCTGCAATGCTGGTGGATTCACACGTAAAAATGGATTGGATACAAAAAGAATAAATAAAAGAAAAGCACTTGTAATCCAACTTTGGCAAATTAAAACAAGCGTCTTAAAATCTTCTGGCAAATGTTGGCTAAAAAAGGCCATCAATGCACTAAAAAAAGCAAGACTTAAAACCCATAACAACATAGAGCCTTCGTGGTTGCTCCAAACACCGGTAATTTTATAGAGCATCGGTTTTTCTGAATGAGAATTCTCAACAACGTTCAAAACAGAAAAATCAGATACAACATAAGCATAAATTATCACTAAAAAAGATAAAAGCAGTAATGTAAAAGTGATATATGTTAGAGGAACAGCTGTTTGCATTAACAAACGCTCTCTCCACCAAAAACCTAAAGCAGGTAAGAACGCCCCTAATAAGCTTACTGAAAATGCTGCAGCTAAAAAAATATGACCCAGTTCGACAAGCACACTCGAATTATTTCTCCATAATGTAATGTTTTTTTAAACGATCAGCTGTTTCTTTAGGCATATAAGTTTCATCATGTTTTGCTAAAATACGCGTCCCTACAAAAAAACCCTGTTTATCGAAATGCCCTTCTACAATCACCCCCTGACCTTCACGAAAAAGATCCGGTAAGGCACCGTTGAAAACCACTTTTTCATGTTTTTTGTTATCCGTTACAAAAAAAATAACGCCTCTCTCTCCAACATATTGAACAGTCTCCTTTTCAACAAAGCCACCCAAACGCAAAGGGCGCCCCGTTAAAATATCTTCTCTTGTAATTTCAGAGGGCATTCTAAAAAAACTGACCGCATGACGCATTGCATACACTATAAGACTTGCTGCAACTGTCATAACCAAACAACATAATAATATGATCAGCAAGCGCTTTTTTTTTCGCTGCTCTAAAATAACCTTCAACGAAGAAGAATTCTTTAAAGATTGACTTTTCATAGACACTCTACGAAAAAATTAAATATGTTATAATGAGTATCGATATTTCATTTTTTAAGAGCTTTGCACATCTTCTACATAGGTGCAACTTTTTATCCAATACCTCACCTTTGCTAACAAGCTTATCAATATCTTTCTTCCTTTTTTAGTTTTACAACCAATTTTTATTTAACCTATAACCACTTATATCACGCTCTTTACATTCTTCATTTCTGTTCTTCAATCTTCTTCACAAACACCTACTTCTAAGAGATTACTTCTCTTGTCTTTCTAAACAGCATTTCTCTTTATATTTCATCATCTCAATTGGCGATGATTGCTTTTCTTTGTATGCTCACTCGATAAATCATGTAACTGAATCATCATTTTTTTAACACGTGATTGTCCTGAAAAATTTTCAGGCATTGTATCAAGAAAGCTTTGTAAAAATTGCACTGCCTGCGCAGTTTTTCCTGCTTGATGCAATGCATCGGCCAACAATAAACGTGGATAAAAATCTGTTGGCGCTAAATCTGCTGCTTTTTGAAAAGCATTTTGTGCTTCTTGTGTTATCACTCCCCCTTCATAACCAACCAATGCTAAACCATATCCTACAAGCCTTGGAGCTGTTTCTCCATTCAAACGAAGTGCGTCTAAATAAGTATTCACAGCCTCTTGAAAAAGGCTTTCTTCGAGATACCCTACCGCTAACGCATCTGCTAGCTTGCCATCATGAGGTGCACGGAAAAAAAGCACTTGTAAACGAATAAGCTTTTCTTGCTTACTAAGAGTTTTAGGATCCTTATCCATTAATTCGCTAAAAAAATAACTTTTCACTTCTGGACTGCCTGTCAGCCCATAAATATTCCATGTCATAAGAAGAACAAATAAAATACTTAAAGCCTTAAGAATATTTCTTTTTTTATAATGCATATAAAGCTTGTTAAACTCAATCGTATGCTTATGACTTCTATAACCATCCACGGTTTGAACTTTCCATTCTTTCTTTATCTCATCGTCAAAACGTAGTGAACGAAAAAGAATACTTGCCAGAAAAGTCAGAAAAAATGCTGCAAAAATTAATAAGAGCATATCACTTTTTTCCAATACGAACAGAGAATGTCTCGCTTACATTTTACCCTCTTCATGAGAAGAGTGATGTGAATTGATAAAAATTCATTTTTTCATGGAAAATATTATAAAATCTATTGTCCATTTTTCTTGTATATATCAACTAAACAAAGAAACTAAAAACAATGTTTCCCTACTCTTTATGTATTATCTGAAAATACTGCTTTACAAACTTTATAGACATTTCTTGCTTAAGGAGAAAATATGTTATTCTCCCATCTTAGGTAATAAAACTTTTGCATACAACCCACCCAAATCAGAACGTGATAAAAAGAGCTTGCCACCATATTCACTGACCATATCTGAAACAATTGCTAGCCCTAAGCCTGCCCCTAGTTTACTTTCATTAAACCGCCGCCCTCTTTTTAATGCTTCCTCCATTTTGTCTTCTGTTAAACCAGGGCCATCATCTTCTACAAAGATACTAAAATATTCTGTTTCTTCAACATTTTCTTCTAAACAACAAGAGATCAAAACCTTTGCTCGAGACCACTGAGTAGCATTTTCAATCAAATTCCCTATAATTTCTTCTAAATCTTCCTTCTCTCCAGAAAAAACAATATCATCAACATCCATAATAAATTGAATTTGTTTTTCAGGATTAAGCTTTTTCATAACCCGCACCAAACGTTCAAGCACACTGCGAACAGACGTATGATAGACAATACTATCGCATTGTGCTGCAATCCGCGCACGCTGAAGATAATGATTGATTTGAGCTTGCATTATTTGCGTTTGCTCTCTCAACAAACAAGCCTTTTCTCCGCGCATCTTATCTGTCTCATTCATAATCACGGATAGAGGCGTTTTCAATGAATGCGCAAGATTACCAACCTGTGTGCGAAATCGCTCAATAATACGCTGATTATTATTAATGAGAGCATTCATCTCTTGTACAAGCGGCATCACTTCGCTTACTAAATTCGTATTCACATAGTGAACTCTTCCTTCGCGAATATCATTCAATGCGCGTCGAATAAGCTTCAACGGTTGAAAACTAAAGAAAATAATAGCAATATTAATAAGAACACTCCCGATACCAAAACTCCAAAGAAAAATTTGCAAAGTTCGCTTAAATTCCTTTACTTGGGCATGAGCTTCATCGATATTCCCAACAAGCCGAAAACGTGCAATATGATTTTCATTATCAAGAACAACATCACTCTCAATCACTTGTAGCTTTTGACCATTGTTCCCCTTTATCCGATAAGAGCGAAAGAACTTATTGTCAAAAGGTATATCAACATCACTTGGTGTAAATATCTCGCCTGTTCCCAATGAGGGGGATGTCAATCTTCCTTTTAAATTATGAGATATCGCAACAACTTCCCAATACCATCCTGTTGTTGGATCAGAATAACGAATATCATCAATCCCAGCCCCTCCTCTCAAAGTACCTTCCGATGACACCGTCACTGTTGCAATAAGACTGTAGAGTTGAGCAGAAAGAATACGCTCTAGGCTTTGTTCAGTTGAACGTTTATAAAATAAAATACTTACTGCAGAAATCGATAAAAGAGAAATAACAACCCATAATGTTGATAAGACCATAACACGTAAACTGAGAGATCGAGTAATTACAAAAAAGAACCTCCTACACCAATTATTCTTTTCGAAAGTATTCATTAATCACCTAGCGTTCTCACGCGATACCCCATTCCTCGAATAGTTTCAATCAAATCCACTCCAAGCTTTTTCCGTAACCGACCTACAAAGACTTCCACCGTATTCGAATCCTTATCAAAATCCTGATCATAAAGATGTTCAGTAAGTTCTGTTCTTGAAATGACCCTGTCACAATGATGCATGAGATACGAAAGCAGTCTGAATTCATAAGATGTTAGTTTAATCAACTGACCATCCACAAAAACACGGGACGTCTTCGTATCCAACAAAACATTTCCGCAACATAATGCACTTGTCGCATGTCCCGTAGCGCGACGAATTAATGCTCGTAAACGCGCCATCACTTCCTCCAAATGAAATGGCTTCACAACATAATCGTCAGCCCCAGCATCAATACCGTGCACCTTATCAGACCAACGGTCTCGCGCCGTTAGCATTAAAACAGGCATGGAGTGCCCTTCTTGACGCCATTTTTCAACAACACGAATACCATCAATATACGGTAAACCTATATCAAGTATCACCGCGTCGTAAGACTCTGTGCTCCCTAAAAAATAAGCCTCTTCACCATCGAAAGCACTATCGGAAACATATCCTGCACGTCTTACAGCTTCTGCTAATTGATGATGAAGATTCCGATCATCTTCAACGATTAAGATACGCATCACAACACCATCTGCCAAAGACTAATCAGCAGGAACAAAAAACTCAACACGACGTAACTTTTCCCCATTACGGGCTGGTACAACAATCACAATTGCACACATGCCCTTTCCATCCTGAACAACTGGGTTTGAACGGACGAGAACCCCGCTCTCTTGCGCAGCAACCTTCTTACCTACTTCAGCACACCCAGAAGCTAGAACAGAATCTGCTCCTAAAAAAGCTGCTATTATTACGAACAAGAATTTTTTTTTCATCATAAATATTTCACTAACCCACCTCTTCTCTTCCTTGATAAAGGATAAAAGAAATAATGGCTTTTTTGGGTCGATTTAAAAATCACAAATGGAAATAATTTATCCTCTATCTTACAGAAGAATGCATTAACATTACTTTAAATTTTTAAAAACTCAAAATAAAATATTTTTAATAATGAGAATAAAATTTATTAGATAAAATAATAAAATCTTAATACACTATCTTACGAAAAATGAATAATTCTAAAATAAACTCTTTCTCTGTTAGCACTATAGCAAAAAAATACTTCTACTCCATATAATTATCGTAGATTTGTTTGGTTGTATTTCTTTGCCATAGGCTCTCTTTAAATGTTTGATTTTTTTAAAAAAAAGAAAAGGCAACACCGTAAGCCATTTCACAGTCCTGCTCTCATTGAATTAGACGCACGATTAGATACAGCGCTTTATCACATTCGTTCTGCTAACAGTTTTTTCTGGAAAAAGGCAAAAATCATCTCACAAAATTTTCATCTTCAAGGATGGAAACGTTTTATCGTTGAAGTTCTCGATGAAATACTGACATTAGGGTTGATGGGATTTACTCTTTTCACTATTTTGGGCATTTCTGTTTTTGAACTGACCAAAACAGATTGGTCTTCTCCTAAAAACTTTTCCATTCTTTTTCTAGATCGCTATGGAAATTCCATTGGGCACCGTGGTGCACTGCCGGCAATCTCTGTCCCCGTTGAAGAAATGCCTGACACTGTCATTAAAGCGGTTCTTGCTACAGAAGACCGTCGTTTTTTCGATCATTGGGGTATTGATTTTCAAGGACTTACACGGGCAATTTCACAAAATATGCAAGCTAAAGGTGTAGTGCAAGGTGGTTCAACTCTCACACAACAATTGGCTAAAAATTTATTCTTAACAAACGAGAGAACCATAACACGTAAAATCAAAGAAGCTTATCTTGCTCTTTGGCTAGAAGCAAATTTTAGCAAAAAACAGATTTTGCAACTTTATCTTGACCGCGCCTATATGGGAGGAAACAATTTTGGTATTGCAGCAGCTGCAAAATTTTATTTTGGAAAAAACATACGTCATGTATCTTTAAGTGAATCTGCTATGTTAGCAGGACTCTTTAAAGCTCCAACAAAATATGCTCCTCATAGTCATCTCTTTGCAGCTCAAACACGTGCCAATGTAGTCCTTTCTAATCTTGTTAATAGTGGCTTTATGACGAAGAGCCAGATTATCAATGCGCATCGCCACCCTGCTAGGGCACTTCCCCAAATAGAAAATAATCAGGCTGATTATTTTCTTGATTGGGCATTCGAGGAAGTCAAAAAAATGCGTAATCAACTTCCAAGCCATAGTTTAATTATTCAAACGACCCTTGATCCGAATATTCAAAAAGCAGCAGAAGAATCAATTGCATATCATTTACATCAATATGGTCAACAATATCGCGTAACACAAGCTGCCACTGTTATACTCGATAATAACGGTGCCGTATGCGCAATTGTTGGAGGACTAGATTATAAAAAGAGCCAATTTAACAGAGCGACACAAGGCGGACGGCAAACTGGTTCTTCATTCAAACCTTATGTTTACGCAACCGCACTGGAACACGGACTTTCTCCCTCAACAATCGTTTTAGATTCTCCTATTAATTGGGGAGGTTGGACACCCAAAAATAATTCTGGTCGTTATTTGGGGAAAATTGATTTAGCAACAGCTTTAGCTTTTTCCATTAATACAGTCCCTGTGTATCTCACCTATCAATATCTTCACCGCGATACCAAACCCATTATAGATCTCATCAAGAATATGGGGATTAACGCGCATATTTTATCACACAAAACGATGGTTCTTGGCACTTCCAACATGACCCCCATGGATCAAGCAACTGGCTTTAATGTCTTTGCGAATGGCGGGATAGCTGGTAATCGGCATGGGTTCATGCAAATCAGAACAATCGATGGGCATGTGGTATGGGATTTCGAGCATAACGGAAATAAGTTACACCGAGTTCTCAGCAGACAATCAGCTGCCTATATGAACCAAATGATGGTAGGTGTCACAACACGAGGGTCTGGTAAGCGTGCTGCTCTGCCCATGACTCTTGTCGCTGGGAAAACTGGAACATCACAATCCTATCGTGATGCTTGGTTTGTTGGCTTTACAGGCAATTATACTGGAGCGGTATGGATGGGAAATGATAACTTTTCACCGATGAATCGTGCTTTTGGGGGTGGCGTTCCTGCCATGATATGGCATCGCATCATGCTTGCTGCACATCAAAATATCATGCTCAAACAGCTCTATGGTGTTAAAGATTCTCTCCTTTCTTATCAGCCCCCAGTACTTTCTTCCCATGCAGATTCTGAATTTTTTCCCCCGATACCCTCTACGCTTTCTCCTGAAACATTAAATATCGTGCGATTGATTAACAAAGATCTGAAAAAACCATCTGCAATTTCTTTGAAGATGAAAACAACTGGAGATTCAACATTTTGAATTCAAAATATTCTATGATGTTTTTTAATATCACCATTTTCTTTTTTATCTTCGCTTTTTCTATTTTATGTGGAAAATTGAGTGTCGATTATGTACTCAATTCCTTTCATCATTTTGGACTCTTTAGAATTGGAAAATGGAGTGCTTATCCACAAATGGGAACCGCCAATATGGATCCTTATACCCGCGCCCGCACCGCTAAACAAGGCATTGTTTCACTCGGACGTACTGAAGGTATTCAATTCCAGATTTGGCAAGATAACCAAGGGCGTCCACTCCACCCTCGCTGTCATTATTTGCTCAAAGGCACCATCCCTGAAACCCGTTTTTCTACCCTTTATACAGCTGACAAATCCCTAAAGCCCTATACTTCATCCAAAGAAATACCTTTTGAACTCCATACGAACGCTGTTACTTATGAGCGTGATGGCTCATTACACATCAATATTTCACCTACACCGCAAGCCGGCAATTGGCTTGCAACAGTTAGTCAAAAAGAATTCGGGCTTATTCTTACCTTATACGATACCTCAATCATCTCTGCAACGGCGTTACAAAAGCTTACAATGCCATCAATAGAACAAATTCCATCAGGACAAATAAATTGTGACTAGATTCATTTATATCGCACTTCTTGCAATCATTGGCGCTATTATCGTTCATATTTTCGTTCTCTTTCTAATCCCCTATTGGGCACAAAATAATATATGGACAGCACTTAAAAAATCCGGCGCCCCTTATCAATTTGTTGCTTTTACTCCCGATAATCCTATTCAACAATCTGCTGATCCACTCTTTCTTCTTAAAGTCTGCAGATTTAATCTTGAAAATGGACCTGTTCATTTAAGAGCTTTGAAAACACGACAATTTTGGTCACTCGCTGCTTACACACACAACGGAATTATTTTCTATAGCCTTAATGACCGAACAGCCCCTGATAATACACTCGATCTTATTATTGGAAAACCAATACAAATAATAGAACTCAAAAAATCAAAACCTAAAAAAAATGCCAATTCAGTTTTGGTTGCTAAAAATTTGAATGAAGGTTTTGTCATTTTACGTATTTTTGCCCCTTCTTCACTTGCAAAAAAGGAAAGTGAATTTTTCCTTTCATCTGCAACCTGCCGCATATTTTATGAATAAAAACGGTCTAACCTCTCATTTGTACAACACCTTACTTTCTATACAAAATAAACGAAGCCTATCAAAATGGTTATCTTTTTCCTCTATTAATCGAATATTCGAATTCAGGTTTGTCTGATTGTAGATCCCTAAATTTTTTATTGAGATAGAATGAAATCTCTATTGCACATCATCATATCCTATTTGATACGCATCATCTGACAGAAAAAACTCCCCGCAATCAGAAGAGAAAAATCAAAATTCTAAATAAATATGCTGCTAACAACCGTAAAACTTGTTATTTGAGTTTATTTCTTTTTATTTACAAACATTCCCATAAAGTTCGCATCAATGACATGATAAACTATAGAAAAAATACTGATTACCTTCAATGAAGTGCCAAAATAATCGCTGGAAACTTATAAGACATTACGCATCCTTGACCTCAAAAATAAGTGCTTTATTTTTGTTTTATGAGCATAAGCTTTTTGTAAGATATACACTCTGAAAAAACTTGGCTTATAGTTTACAATTGAGGGGAAAAAACTTCATGAAGAAGAGATATGTTCGGTTCGTTTCAAGAGCAGCAGTATGGTCCCCTCGATTTGGTGGATTGGCGTTCTTTATTTTATTATTTTCAGTCATTTTACAACGTTTTTCCGTCATTAACGTAACCGACTTCATAATTTTGATAGGTATCTCTACTGGCTGTGTGATTATTTCTCTTTTTCTTGCTGTAAAAACACTTTACAGCTTATGGGTCTATGGAGCCCTAGGGGGAATGAAAGCTTTAAAAGGGATCATTTATTCATTAATAACTGCTACACCATTGATGTTATTTTTTGGACTTTGGTTTACCTTACCGGCTCTTTACGATATTTCTACCGACACACAAAGCCCGCCAGCTTTTTTTCGCACAATACGTCCCAGCGATGCTTTACCGCTCAAAATTGTTTTGACTGAACAAGCAGCAATACAGATCTCACAATGGCCAGAAATGTCAGGGCGCCGTTATGATGGTTCACCTGATCGTATTCGCGAATCTGTTCTCAATGTTTTAGCAGCCTATGATTGGCCTGTTGTGGCACAACGAGAGTTTAAAGGTGAAGAAAATGCGCTTTATATTGAAACAATGGCAAAAACTTTTTACCTTGGTTTCATTTCAGACATTATCATTCGTTTAACTGATGAAGGGGATACTACTTTTGTTGATATGCGTTCTGCTTCTCGTTATTTGCCAAGAGATTTGGGGAAAAATGCTGCTTTTATTATCGATTTTATGGATGCACTTGATACAGAAATCGCCTCACTTCCTCTTTCTGAAGATAATGAGTAGAGGTTAGAAGTATAGTAAGTTACATTTACTAAATTAGCTTATTTCAAAAATAAATTTTGAGACGTGCGGAAACGCACAAAACAGTTATCGTCTCTCGACGGCCATAAGCATTACTGACAAGTTCTTTAAACACCCAAAAGCAACTTATAGCCTCTTTTTAGCGCGTGACATATAGATAAAATATTTGAATTCAAATTCTAAACTTAAATACTATAATTGATTTTACATATATTTTTTATGCTCAGAAATCGCATCATAAGAGTAGTCAAGAAGACTTCTCTAATAAGGAAATTAAGCATTTCTTACAGGCTTATTTTTCCAATGAAAATAGAAAAATACACCCTCATCAAGAAAGATGAAATACATTTATCATAAAATATGATGCATATGTAATATAGTTACAGAAAAAATCAACAATAAAATACACCTAAATTCATCTATATTTTAAAATAAATTATTATTGCAATTTCATAAAAATTTATAATTACAAATAATAGAAACTTATTTAAATGAAAATCATTTTTTATAAAACATAATTTAAATATAAATGCTAATATCTAATATATTTAAACGCAACATAAATAAAACAAAACGTCAAAAATAACAAAAAGAACCACCCAAATGTCTTAATCGCTTCCTTTATACTATTTTTCCAACTGTCACCACTGTATCTATAAATTAATAAAAATGAAAATATAAAAACAAATACTGAAAATAAAATATCAAAAACATTATTATATAAAGATAATAAATAATCATTTTTCATATAAATAACGTATACAAATAAAAAATGTTATAGAAAGTAATATAATAAATATAATGAACAAAAATGTGCTTAATAACATTTTTTTCACAATTTCTTTGTTACTATAACCTTTAAATTTATACCGTAAAAACATGGCATAGAAAAATATAAAGAAAGCACATGTAGAAGATAATAATTCTGCAATAATACGAATAATATCACTCATAAAAAATCCAAATTAAAAATATAGATAACAAATAAAATTTCAAAATTAACCTATAATTATAAATTAATAATCATTGTTCATAGAAATAACGTATATAAATAAAAAATGTCATAGAAAATAATATAACGAACAAAAATATTCTTAACAAAATTTTTTTCCAAATTTCTTTTTTACTATAACCTTTAGATTTATAATATGAAAACAATGTATAGAAAAATATAAATAAAGCACCTATAGAAAATAATAATTCTACAATAATACGAATAAGATCATTCATAAAAAAATCCAAATTAAATATATAATTTTGTAAAATTATGCACCTAAACCTTCCTGTCAAGTTTGTAGACACATAATTATGCCTACAAGCTTGTTCATTTTAGAAATATCTGCTGATTTTTATATTAGCGATAACATCCATAGGCTGTATTTCCTATACCTGTGGCAAATCCTACTGTAGAGCCAACTCCTCCTCCTAATGATAGACCTTCCAAAGCGCCTATTGGTCCTCCAACTGACCACCCCATAAGTCCACCAACTACCACTCCCATATCATGTCCCCTATGTCCCATTGAAAATCCTGCAGAGAGATAATCTCCAACAGTACACCCAGGTCGTGATCCACTGCTTGAAAAATTCATTGATGAAATATTTGACCACGTATTAGAAACATGAGACCAACCATTAGAAAAACTAGAACCAAATGGACGAAACATATAAAACCTCTTTAATTATTGTTAAAAATAACTGTATCACAACGATACAGTGGAAAATTTATTATTGTTCATTTTAGCAAATGTAAAATATAATTTGTATAAATAACAATAAAAATACTGTACAAATAATAAATACATTATGTTTATATTATATTTATAAAAAATGTATATTTTGTATAAATATAATACTATTTACAATACTGTTTAAATATGCGACATCCATCGCTCTTTCTCTTAAACAAAATCATAACTTCAAATGAGTCATTCACAAGAAAAACCAGTATCATTCTCTTGGTTTACAAAAACAACAAAGAAATATATTTATTATGTCATCGAACTCAGTTGCGTTGCTGTTGTTTTGCGTTTGCTGGGCTTGGTGAATCCTTTTATTTTTCAAGCGATTATCGACCGTATTCTCCCTTTTCAGCGTATTGAAAGTCTCTATGCTATTGTGGTCTTGATGGTTGCTATCATGCTGTTTAGCACTGCTCTTAGCACTCTATCAGGCTACTTAGGAGCTTATTTAGCCAATCGGCTTACGCTAGAATTTGGACGGCGCATTTACACCCATCTTTTAAGTCTCTCCTTGCCCACTTTACGCCGTTGGCAAGTGGGAGAATTGTTTTCACGTATTGGAGAGGTTGATACAATTCGCGGGTTTCTAACAGGAACCATCGCCACAACTGTTCTAAATGTTCTCTTTGCCATTATTTATATTGCTGCACTCTTTTCCATTAGTCCAAAACTGACCTTTATTGTCCTTATCATTTTACCTTTACAAATGGGTTCTTTAGCGCTAGTCGGTCCCTTCTTGCGCCGCCAATTACGCCGTGCTTTCACTCTGCAAGCTGTCCATAAATCGCGCCTTATTGAAAGTTTTACCAATCTTGAAGCCATTAAAGCACACGTAAAAGAATCTGCTCATACGATACGCATGCAAGAAACTCTAGCCCGTAGTTTAGATCAAAGCCTTACAACCAGTAAATTGCATCTTCTCAATGGAGCCATGAGTCATATTTTTGGTGATCTTTTCACTATTTTTATTATCTTTTTTGGTGCTCAAGCAGTTCTTCAAAACCAGATTACGCTAGGGCAACTTATTGCCTTTCATCTCCTCGCTGGAAATGTTTCTGGTCCTATCTTAAGCCTTGCATCCCTATGGGA
>NZ_JBHIMR010000089.1:0-824 GCF_042194215.1 Bartonella sp. MR100HLJHH | reverse complement strand
GACAAGGCTGCGACATATTTTGGTGGTGGTTCAACATTTGCAGATGGTGCTTTTACAGCTCCGACTTATAAGATCTCAAATGTTGCTGAAGATGGGAAGGCAACAGAAACGTCCTACAACGATGTTGGTTCAGCCTTTGCTGGTCTTGATACGAGTATCAAGAATGTGAATACGCATCTAACGAATGAGGTCAAAAATTTTACTGACAAAGTAACGAATATTACGCAAGCATTTAAAGGCGATGCCTTGTTATGGAATGAGAAATCCCATGCCTTTGTCGCGCAGCATGAAAAGAGGGAAGAAAAAGAAGACAACACAGTTATAGTGACACAAGAAAACAGCAAGATAACGTCTCTTGCAGCAGGAGCTATCAGTGAAACTTCAACAGACGCCGTTAATGGCTCACAGCTTCATACATTAGGCACAGGGGTTGCTACGTCTTTAGGGGGTGGTGCTGTCTATAAGGATGGTGCATGGACCGCTCCTACATTCACGGTTAAATCGGTTAAGGATGATGGCAACTCTGGAGAAGAGAATTATTCTGATGTAGCAAGTGCTTTTGCTGGAGTTGGTAATTCTATCACGAATGTTAAAAACGAGATTACCAAACAAATTAACAATGAAATTGCCAATGTGAAAGGCGATAGCCTTGTTAAGAAAGATGCAACTACAAATCTTATCACTATTGGTAAGGAAGTAGAAGGCAGTGAAATCAATATTGCCAATAAGGCAGGTACGGATCGGACACTTTCTGGTGTGAAGGCAGCGACCAAGGATAATGAAGCCGTTAACAAAGGACAGCTTGAGAAAGGTTTAACGGATCT
>NZ_JBHIMR010000088.1:0-840 GCF_042194215.1 Bartonella sp. MR100HLJHH | reverse complement strand
TGGCTTTGATAAAATCTTTGTGCCTCTCTGAATTGTTCGGATAGTACTGAACCTTCTACATTGGCTTTTGTTTTTATCGTATGGTAGGCATCCCTTTTTTTTCATGGTCAAAAATTTTCATATCAAGTTCGCGTCTTTTCCTTTTGATAAGTGATTGCTCAGCCTTACGTAAATGCGTTATCGTTTGTATCGTTATAGATTCATTTTGGATCATGGCTAATGAACCATCGATATGTGCTTGAAGATCTGCAATATCTTTCAGGTTTTCTTTTGTTTGAAGAGCATCAAATAGGCTTTTGAGGTATTTAAAACGATTTTCTACTTTTTCAAAACTTTTCAAAGTTATAGCTTTATTTAGTAGCGAAAAAAATTCTAAACGCTCAAAAAGCAACTTGCCCATTCGATTAAAAGGCTCAGAAATTTTGTCTTCGTCCTTCAATACCTTTTGATATGATTCCCTTGAAAGCTCATCTTTCTTATAGAGCGATTCTGGTTCTTTGAGAAAAAAACTAGAAAAGTCTATTTTCTGAGGTGCAGTTTTCTGACTCTTTGTTATAGCTTGATAGTTTTTTTCTGTTTGCGAAAGTTGTTCTTTTTTCAACTCAAGCTGTTTTTTTAAGAGCTCAATAATTTCCCCTTTTTTTAATAGATTAATAAGCTCCAGATATTCTGCTGGTGAAGCAGCTGGTGATGAGGAGGCGAAAGATACGCTTATACTTGCGTCATTTGCATATGCTGGAGCTAGATTCAGCATTCCCCAAATGGTAATCATTCCTGTTATAATAAGAATCTTTCTCATATACTTGCTCGCTTGATTTCGTCAGGGATTGTTTTATTAAT
>NZ_JBHIMR010000087.1:0-873 GCF_042194215.1 Bartonella sp. MR100HLJHH | reverse complement strand
CGTTGAACGCGCTGTTACAGTTTCATTAACAGATGAACAATTCGCGGCGTTAGTGTCATTTTGCTATAATGTAGGAACAACAGCCTTTTGTAACTCGACACTGTTAAAAAAGCTCAATCAAGGTGAATATGAAGCCGTCCCTGCCGAGCTACAGAAATGGACCAAAGCAGGCGGGAAGCGTCTTGAAGGTCTAGCACACCGGCGCGCAGCAGAAACAGGCTTATGGGCAAAAGGGGCTTATGTTTCTTCCAATTATCAAACAGTAGAAACGCAAGCACCAACGGGGGTGTTCAAAGCCGAAGCACTTGCACCAATTATTGGCTCTTTTTCTGGGCTTGGTGGTTTGTTAGCAGGCAATGGACCAATCCAATGGGCTTTGGCAACCATTATGATTTTAGCCGCATGTGCTGGCATTTTCTTTGTTGCTAAACGCTTTCAGGAGCACCGCCTATGATCTTATGGATGAAAAGAAATCTGATGCTAACAGGCGCGGCTTTAGCCGCTTTTTTTATTGCATTAGCAAGAGCTTTTACTCTTGGTAAAAAGAGTGAACAGCAAAAGCAAACGGAAAAAGCTTTAAAAGCAGCCACAACACGTCTGGAGGTGGAAAGTGAAGTTAATCAAAAAAGTGATGCTGATGTGCGTGCTGCTCTCTCTGACTGGTTGCGCGACAAATAAATATGCTTCTTCTTGTGTTGGCTGGTTGCCAATTTATTTAGACAAGAAAGATCTGAACGCCATCAGTTCAAACTTAGCAAGAGAAATTTTAAAGCACAATAATCTAGGTGAACGCGTATGTGGGTGGAAACATGGCTAGAAAAAAAACACAAGACGATATAGAGCTTACAGAAGCAGAAAAAGAAATACTTCAAG
>NZ_JBHIMR010000086.1:0-884 GCF_042194215.1 Bartonella sp. MR100HLJHH | reverse complement strand
GAATAACAGTCTTTACTTGAAGCTCAAGATTATATTACACGCAACACCTTAAAATTAAGAAGCATATAGAGTGTATGGTTGTTATTTAACAGTGTAAATGCAATCTTCAAAAGCGGGGGAAGTGATATGGTTTGCACAACTAATAAAGCAAGTATATACAGTACAGTCTATGCTTTTCTCTTAGATTTTAGAAGTATTATTCTTATCAAAAAATTAAAAAATTATTACGCGGTTGGCGATTTTTTCTGTGACGCTGATGATATGGTTCATTTTGTTGCTCACTTTGAGGGCACAATGAATGCATAGATTTTTTTTCACTTTTGTTTTTGCGGCTATTTTGTGCCTTTTTTCATGGGCAAGTTTAGCACAAAATATTCGTGAGAAAGCGATTAATCAATCAGAGAGCATCCAACGACAACAAACGCAAGAACAGCGTTTTCAACGATTGCACCGTAGAAACGAAACACATGGGGTATTTTTGCCAGATGATGATACCACATCTGCCTATGGTGCTTCGTCTGGTACAACCTGTTTGCTGATCAAAAGCATTGAATTTGTTGATGCTCAGTTGATTTCTCATACCGACCTTCATGAAGCCATTTCTCTTTGGGAAGGGCGGTGTTTGGGGATTGCCGAAATCAACAAAGTGCTCAAAGCGGTGACCAAGCTTTATATGAAGCGCGGCTATATTGCGGTGCGGGCTTATTTGCCTGAGCAAGATTTAAGCGGCGGTCATCTCAAGATTGTTGTAGTTGAAGGTGTGATGGAAGATATCACTCTGGATGGGCATAAAGTTGAGAGGAGACTTCAAGGAGAAATCACCACGGCTTTTCCAAACCTTATTGGGAAGCCGACCAATCTGCGCCAGATAGAGCAAGGGCTTG
>NZ_JBHIMR010000085.1:0-893 GCF_042194215.1 Bartonella sp. MR100HLJHH | reverse complement strand
GGTCTTGATATGAATTTCAAGAATGTGAATACGCATTTGACGAATGTTGTCAATGAATTCACTGAAAAAGTAACGAATATTACGCAAGAAGTTCAAGGTGATGCTTTGTTGTGGAACAAGGATCAGGGGGCGTTTGTAGCGCAGCATGAAAAGAAGGAAGAAAAAGAAGACGGCAAAGTTGTGGTGACACAAGAAAACAGCAAGATTACGTCCCTTGCAGCAGGAGCTATCAGTGAAACTTCAACAGACGCTGTTAATGGCTCACAGCTTCATACCTTGGGCACTGTGGTTGCTAAGTCTTTAGGCGGTAATGCTAAATATGAGAATGGTGCATGGACCGCTCCTACGTTCACGGTTAAGACTGTTAAGGCTGATGGTAGTGATGTTGAAGAAAACAGCTATGAGAGTGTAGCAGAAGCCTTTGCTGGAGTTGGTACTTCTTTCACGAACATTCACAATGAGATTAACAAGGAGATTGACAAAGTAGTAGGCGATAGCCTTGTTAAGCAAGATGCAGAAACAAAGGTTATTCAGATTGGTGGAGAGAAAGAAGGCACAGCAATCACGGTTGCAAACAGTAAAGGCGATGTCCGTAGTATCTCTGGTGTGAAGGCAGGCAACCTTTCAGAAGGATCGACAGAAGCGGTGAATGGTTCCCAGCTTTATTCTTTGAATACTACGCTTGCGAAGTATTTTGGTGGTAATGCTGCATTTAAAGATGGTGCTTTAACCGCTCCGACTTATAAGATCTCAAATATTGCTGAAGATGGTACGGCAACAGAAAAGTCATACAACGATGTTGGTTCAGCTTTTGCTGGTCTTGATATGAATTTCAAGAATGTGAATACGCATTTGACGAATGTTGTCAATGAATTCACTGAAAAAGTAACGAA
>NZ_JBHIMR010000084.1:0-951 GCF_042194215.1 Bartonella sp. MR100HLJHH | reverse complement strand
TAGTTTCGGTGGAAGATGGTGTTGCTCTAGGAAGAGATTCTGTAGCTAATAAGGCTGCTGGTGTTTTTGGTTATACTCCTTCGCTAGAGAGTGAAGTTGCAGAAAATGATGTGTTTCAGTGGAAAAGTACGCGGGGCGCAGTGAGTGTTGGTGATTATAGTAAGGGTATAACCAGACAAATTACAGGCGTAGCAGCTGGTTCTGAGGTTGCCGATGCTGTGAATGTTAGGCAGTTGAGAGACTTAGAAGATGTTGTAAGAAAAAACGGTTGGAAACTCTCTGCTGGCGGTGCAAATGCTACAACTGTTCTTATGGATAGTGATGTAGATTTTTCTGCTGGAAGTACAAATCTTCAGATTACAAAAGGTGATAAGGATAATAAGCTAAAATTTGATTTGGCTAAAGATGTTACATTAACGAGCTTAAAGGCAGGCACAAATACCCTAGATGCCACCGGCTTAGTGATTACGGGTGGTCCGCAAATAACGACGGCTGGTATTGGTGCTGGCAGTAAAAAGATAACAGGATTGGCAAAAGGGACTGATGATACTGATGCTGTTAACAAAGGTCAGCTTGATGAAAACGTAACCACTCTTTCTAAAAATATTGAAGACGTGCGTTCTATAGCAGTTTTCTACGATGTAGAAGAAGATACAACAGAAGAGGTCAGTACACTTACCAGAACAGCACCTAAAGCGAAACAAAGCAGTGTGACTTTTGGTGATCCCAAAACAGGCACTGTTGCATTGCATAATGTTGGAATTGGCAAGATTACAGCAGATTCAACGGACGCTGTTAATGGTAGTCAGCTTTATTCGCTTGGCAGCGAGGTTGCTAAGTATTTTGGCGGTGGCGCCAAGTATGATGGTGGCACATGGACCGCTCCTACATTCACGGTTAAATCGGTTAAGGATGATGGTGTTTCTGAAGATAAGGTTTATTCTGATGTAG
>NZ_JBHIMR010000083.1:0-972 GCF_042194215.1 Bartonella sp. MR100HLJHH | reverse complement strand
AAGATTATATCTAATCAACTTAACAAGAGAGGTATAGATTATGGTTATAAGCTCTATACCCCTTATGAGTTTATCATACCCATTATGTGAGTATGCCAAATCTATTCAGTTTCTCTTAGTTCTAATTTTGGTAAGTTCTTAACGATTTTCATTGTTTCTAGACTTACAGTAATAATCCTTTGAAACAACTCTAATGGATAAGCAGGGTTGCCAACGGTTTCAACAAGCATAGCGATTGGCATCATTCACAATACCACTCTTTTTATCAGTCTTTACACATTGACGCCCCATAACCCATTCAAGAGCGGGTCTACCATTTACGATATACTCATAAGCTTCAAGAGGGATATCTGTTATTGTGATATTGCTATTGTAAATAACAGTGGTTTTATCTTTATCAGATTTTCCATTTTCTTTACCTGCTTTTGCAAATTTCATTTCAGTTACATAATAAAACTTTTCGGGATTAGAGATCTCTGTAACTTTTGGATTACCCTTTTTAAAGGTCACGGGATAAGGCTCTACAGTTTCATAATTCACGTGCAAATGACCCCAGTTCACGCCCTGCTGTTACAAATTTCCAAAAATCATTAGCACTCTTTACGCAAGGGATACGAGGCAATTCTTTAGAGAGGTTATTGACATAACGAGTGCGATATTCTGAATGCAAGAGACCGTAAACATAATAAAACAGATCATCTTTAGTGTTTTTTTCATTAGGATAAGCAGTTTTGAAATATGCTAATTCTTCATAAGTTATGGCATTACGCAATTTCTTTTTTGCTTATTTTAGTAATAAGCTATCGTCATGCTATTTTTTTATCAAGCGATAATAACGGAGTGTTTCTTGTTGTCTCTAATATGTAACAGTTCCAATAAATTTGGTATATTCTATGAATAACAGTCTTTACTTGAAGCTCAAGATTATATTACACGCAACACCTTAAAATTAAGAAGCATATAGAGTGTATG
>NZ_JBHIMR010000082.1:0-984 GCF_042194215.1 Bartonella sp. MR100HLJHH | reverse complement strand
AGCTGTTGTTCTTTTTCTGTAAGACCTTTATCTTTGCTGCTTCGTTTCTTGACCATCTTTCCAACCACATAAATGGGCTCCCTGCTTGTTATGCTTCAAAATATCTCTTGCAAGGTTGGAACTGATGACCGCAACATCCTTATTATCCAAATAAATGGGCAACCAGCCACCACAAGAAACAGACCTATTTGCCGCGCACCCAACGAGAAAGTTCAGAGCGCACACCAGCATCACTTTTTTGATTAACTTCATTTTCTACCTCAAGCCGCGTTGTTGCTGTCTTTAAAGCATTCTCTGTTTGCTTTTGCCGTTCGCTTTGCTTGCCAAGGTGAAACGCCTTGGCTAAAGCCATAAAAAAAACGGCTAAAGCCGCTGTAAACATAAGAGAATATTTCTTTAGCCAAAAAATCATAAGCGTTGCTCCCGAAAACGCTTGGCGACAATCACTATGCCCGTTACAGCCGCTAAAACCATGATCCCTGCTAATGCCCATTGCACCGGTCCATTGCCTGCTAACAAGCCGCCAAAACCAGAACAAGACCCTATAATCGGGGCAAGTGCTTCTATTTTAAGAAGTCCTGTTGCCGTTTTCGTTTCTACCCTTTGATAATTTGAAGAAACATAAGCCCCTTTTGCCCATAATCCCGCTTCTGCTGCTCGACGGTTGGCTAAACCCGCAAGAGGCTTCCCACCGACCTTATTCCATTTCTGTAATTCAACAGGAACGGCTTCATAATCGCCTTGATTAAGCTTCTTCAACAATGTTGACTTGCGAAAAGCAGCTGTTCCTACGTTATAGCAAAATGAGACCAATGCCGCGAATTGGCAATCCGTTAACGAAACCGTAACCGATTCCTCTACCGTCTGCTCAAATTGCTTTAAGTCTTTACAAAGGATTTCTTCTGCTTGCTCTTGGCTAATACACATGCCTTTTTTGACAAGGGGATGACCCGCATTGCTGGTGTGACCATAACCAATCGTCCA
>NZ_JBHIMR010000081.1:0-986 GCF_042194215.1 Bartonella sp. MR100HLJHH | reverse complement strand
CTTTAAAATTTGGTTTTTTATCGCGTTGGTTACAATCAGATCTTTTGAATGTCATCGAGCAAGCAAAACAGCAACGTCAAAGTGACGCGGCATAAAAAGAAAACCTTGTCACGTAAGGACGGACAAGGCTTTCTCAAGCTCATCACCCTAAAGAGTGCACAATCCGTCCTATGACACAACGTTATAGGATTTAAAATGATGTGTTCTTTTAAGAATGCGCACGGTATCACACGTGCTGTGCCGGGGGTTGGCATGGGCGTTATGGACCCGTTGCCCTGCTCATGATGATAGGCTACCTAGCTTATCCCTTGCCAATGGACATGATGGGCGTCTTTTACTCTATTGTTATGCTGGCTGCTCTTTTAGAGAGATCATACAAGCGCTCATTAGAATTGGCTTGCTTGGAAAACAAGCTTATGATCAGACGCTTTCTTTATCCAAACAGTTTTGTGCTGATTTCAAACGAGCAAAAAAGAAAGCAGAGAGAGCAAAAGCAATTTGGCAACAATGCCAACCAATCAAAAATACTTTAGCAGAAACCTATTTACGCATGTGGGAAATCACATGTGAGTTGCCTACTGATTTACGCTTTCACGACAACTGTCCGCACCCATTAGGAATGACACTACCCGCGTTGGTGGCTCTTGTTAAGGGTGCTGACTCTTTTGCCATTCATAGAACCTTTTTACAAGCCAATGGATGCAAAACAGATCAAAGACCAGAAAAAGCCATGTTGGGATCTGTAACGGGTGGTGGGGTGCATTTAAGTCAAGCCAATCCCAAACATCTGGTCATTTGTGAGGGCATTGAAACCGGTCTGGCTCTGCTGTCTGGGTTGTTATCTGAGCCTGTGAATTTATGGGCGTCCCTTTCAACCCTATGAAAATGCAAAATAGATATAAAATATCCATTCTAATAGTACCTATTGAAGAAATAGTAAAAATACATTACATTAGAACTACTTTGTAACACATTAAGTGGTCGTA
>NZ_JBHIMR010000080.1:0-990 GCF_042194215.1 Bartonella sp. MR100HLJHH | reverse complement strand
GGGGCATCGGTTGTTTCAGCGAGCCAATTGCGTAAACTAGAACGAAATCCATGGGGGCAGGCTTCAATTTTATTTTTTCTCATATACGCCGCCATCATCGTATGTGAAAGAGGACCACGACCGGTAAGTGAAAAGATGAAATCACTTTTAGAAATACAGTGGGCTTGTTCAATTACTTTTAATGCTTCAGATGATAAGGGCACGCGAAATTCTTTTGTTGTATCACGCTTTCCTTTCATATTCTCAGCAGGAATTGTCCATATATCCCCATCAATTTGATCTTTATGAATATGACGTAAAGGGTTAGAGCGAACCCCTGTAAGGATAAGCAGACGCAAAGCAAGATGTGTTATGTTTTGTGTTTTACAGAGGAACTGATAAAAATCTGGTATATCTTTCCAATCCATTGCTGGTCTATTAGTGATCTTATGACGTTGTTTTCCTAAGAGAGCACGTGCTTTTTCTGTTGCTTGTAAATCAACATCCAAACCCAAAGCAGCCGCATGTTTGAGACAAAGATTAAGACGTATCAATGCTATCTGAGCTGTTCCAGCTTTTGTATGCCAAATGGGAGAAAGCGTATCGCGTATCTCTGTTTGTGTAATCTCTGAAACGGGGAGGCAACCTAATTTAGGGAGAATGTAAAGCCGCAAAGGTGAAAACCAATCACTAGCCTTACCATCTCTTTTTAATTCGGCTTTACGACTTTCAAAAGCATCCACGGCAATGTCTTTTAAGTAATGGAGATTGCTTATTGCTTCACGCTTTTGTTTTTCACGTTCTTTAATAGGGTCACGCCCTTCACGTAAAACAGCACGCCACCCAGTTGCTAATTCACGGGCTTGTTTTAAAGAGACATGTCTTAAGGCACCCAATCCCATTTCACGGCGCCGACCATGAATGGTATATCGTAAAATCCATTGAGCACCTCCATCTTTACGCTTATGAAGTAACAAGCCGGCACCATCATTATATTTGCCAGCCCCCAAT
>NZ_JBHIMR010000008.1:0-114927 GCF_042194215.1 Bartonella sp. MR100HLJHH | reverse complement strand
TAAACTTCGCGTTGATCACTCAGAACGCCTCTTAGATATGGCTAAGAAATTAGACATATCTGTAGCATTTTTATCTTCTGTAGAGATTGGAAAAAAATCTGTTCCTGTAGGATTGGAAGAAAAGATCATAGAGCTTTATGGTTTAGATAAAGCTATGGCTTCTCTCTTAAAAAAAGAAGCCTATTCTTGTCGAAAAAGCATCATAATAAAACCTTCTACTCCGTTGCAACGTGAAACTGTTGTTGCGTTTATGAGGCTTTTAGATGGCTTACATCAAGAAGCGTTAGCAGACTTCAAAGAAACATTAGAAACATTGTGCGAAGCGTGCTTTATAGAGAAATGTTAGAAAATCCTATTCCCTAACTTTTATCCACGTATCCATCACTTAAAAAAACATATGAAGTATCAACAGCTTAATAGGAATATAAAGCTATATGGTGGGCGATGAGAGACTCGAACTCCCGACATCCTCGGTGTAAACGAGGCGCTCTACCAGCTGAGCTAATCGCCCAATGCAATGATTAGCAATTGAATGGGAACTCTTTAAGGAAAAATTTTTCTAAACGCAAGAATAAAGATAGCATTTGATAATTTTTTTTAAAAATGCATAATCCTTCTTGACATAAACGCATGAACCCCTTACACGACCGCTTGTACCAAATTAAATTGGTTCGAAAAAAATGCGCGGGTGTAGCTCAGTTGGTTAGAGTGCTGGCCTGTCACGCCGGAGGTCGCGGGTTCGAGCCCCGTCACTCGCGCCATTTCGTGATTCCTTGTGAAATTTCCTTTTTAAAATATCCATATAGTATTGAGTGTGGTGGTGGAGTATTTGATTGGGGGATGATATGTTTTTTCTTTCTTTTTATATGGTTTATAAGAATAGGGCTTGCGTCTTTCTTTGCTCTGCGTTACCTATGCCGATAAGAAGAGTATCGCTCTATATGCATTTGAAGCAGTATGAATATAATTAATAGAGCGATTATTAAATTTGTCTGTTTGGTCTCGCAATATTGAATCATTGTGTTAAACTCAGGCATTTCGTTACGATGGAAGAGGGTTATGGCTTATTTATTGAGCTCTTATTTACCGGTCTTGATTTTCATTATTGTGTCAGCTGTTATTGCTGGAGTTTTGTTGATTACACCTTACATTGTAGCATATCGTTCCCCCGATCCTGAAAAGTTATCGGCTTATGAATGTGGGTTTAATTCATTTAGTGATGCACGCATGAAGTTTGATATTCGTTTCTATTTGGTATCAATTTTATTTATTATTTTTGATCTTGAAGTTGCTTTTCTTTTTCCTTGGGCTGTTTCATTCGAATCAATAGGTATGTTTGGCTTTTGGTCTATGATTGTGTTTTTAGCAATTTTGACTATTGGGTTTATATATGAATGGAAAAAAGGAGCCCTTGAATGGAATTAGGATCTAATAATTCAACGATTGCTGCTCCAAAACCAAAAGGAATCATTGATCCCAATACTGGTGAGCTGATAGGGTCTGACGATAAGTTTTTTCGTGATCTTAATGCTGAATTATCAGATAAGGGATTTTTAGTTACCTCGGCAGATGCTTTGATTACTTGGGCACGTACCGGTTCTTTAATGTGGATGAGTTTTGGTTTGGCATGTTGTGCTATCGAAATGATGCAATGCTCAATGCCTCATTATGATAATGAGCGTTTTGGATATGCGCCACGAGCTTCACCCCGTCAGTCAGATGTGATGGTGGTTGCAGGTACTCTAACAAATAAGATGGCTCCTGCTTTAAGAAAAGTGTACGATCAGATGCCAGAGCCACGTTATGTGATTTCTATGGGATCATGTGCAAACGGTGGGGGATATTATCATTATTCCTATTCAGTAGTGCGTGGATGTGATCGTATCGTGCCTGTCGATATATATGTTCCAGGGTGCCCACCTACAGCAGAGGCATTATTATACGGCATATTGTTGCTACAGAAAAAAATCCGTCGTACCGGATCCATAGAGCGATAGAGAGTTTTCTTGTCATGATGGATAAAACTTTGGTTGAACTTGCTGCTTATTTGGAAAACAAGTTAAAAAATAAGCTTGAAGAGACTGTTATTGCTTTTGGTGAATTGACCATTGTGGCACGTCTTGACGCAATTATCGATGTCTTAATGTTTGTTCGTGATGATTCGCGCTGTCAATTTATTAATCTCACAGACATTAGTGGTGTGGATTATCCTTCTCGCGATAAGCGCTTTGATGTTTCTTACCAATTGTTATCTCCTCGTGAGAATTTACGCTTACGTGTAAAAGTTCGTACGGATGAAAATACTCCTGTTGCTTCAGCTTGTACGGTTTATCCTGGCGCAGAGTGGTATGAACGTGAAACGTATGATATGTATGGGATTTTATTTTCAGGACATCCGGATTTGAGACGGATTTTAACAGATTATGGGTTTGAAGGATATCCTTTACGCAAAGACTTTCCTGTGACAGGATTTGTTGAATGTCGTTATGATAATGAAGCAAAGAGGGTAATTTATGAGCCTGTTGTTTTGCGTCAAGAGATGCGTAATTTTGATTTTCTTTCTCCTTGGGAAGGAGGACAGTATACTTTGCCATGTGATGAAAAATAATAATATTGGTTTTGATAAGGCATTATATTAGAGTACTGTATTTCTTAAATAATTAAATATTTTTTAGTATGATAGATTTTTTTGATATTTGATATGAAGTTTTTTAAAAAGCAAGGGGTTGATTGTGGCTGAGGTCAATGTTCGAAACTTTAATATCAATTTTGGTCCGCAGCATCCTGCCGCGCATGGGGTTTTGCGCATGGTTTTGGAGTTGGACGGTGAAGTTGTTGAGCGTGTAGATCCACATATTGGGTTATTGCATCGCGGTACCGAAAAATTAATGGAAACAAAAACTTATCTTCAAGCGGGTCCTTATCTAGATCGTTTGGATTATGTTGCTCCTATGAATCAGGAACATGCTTTTGTCCTTGCTATTGAAAAGTTATTGGATATTAAAGTTCCTAAAAGAGGGCAATTAATACGTGTTTTGTTTTCTGAAATTGGGCGTATTCTTAATCATTTGCTTAATGTAACGACACAGGCAATGGATGTTGGTGCTTTAACACCACCTCTTTGGGGGTTTGAGCAACGTGAAAGATTGATGATTTTTTATGAGCGTGCCTGTGGCGCACGTCTTCATGCAAATTATTTTCGTCCTGGTGGTGTGCATCAAGATTTACCAGAATCTTTAGTTGAAGATATAGGTAATTTTATTGATCCTTTTCTTGTTGCTCTTGGTAAACTTGATGCGCTTGTAACGCCAAATCGGATTTTTAAGCAGCGTAATGTGGATATTGGCGTGGTAACTATTGATGAAGCTTGGGCACGTGGTTTTTCTGGGGTTATGATTCGTGGGGCTGGTGTTCCATGGGATTTACGTAAAAGCCAACCTTACGAATGTTATGATGAAATGGAATTTGATATTCCTGTAGGTAAGAATAGCGATTGTTATGATCGTTATCTTATTCGTATGGAAGAAATGCGTCAATCAGCAAAAATTATGCGCCAATGTGTGGAGCGTTTGCTGAGTACTGAAAAAAATGGACCGGTTTCGAGCTTGGATCGCAAGATTGTACCACCGAAACGGAGTGAAATGAAAAGTTCGATGGAAGCACTGATTCATCATTTCAAGCTTTATACGGAAGGTTTTCATACGCCTCCTGGAGAAGTATATGTTGCTGTGGAAGCTCCGAAAGGGGAGTTTGGTGTTTATCTTGTTTCTGATGGAACCAATAAGCCTTATCGTGTAAAGTTGCGTGCTCCTGGGTTTGCGCATCTCCAAGCTATGGATTTTTTAACCAGAGGCCATATGCTGGCGGATGCTACAGCTATTTTGGGTTCGATTGATATTGTTTTTGGGGAGGTTGATCGCTAATGTCCGTACGCCGTCTTGCAGATGATGTTTATCAGCCCGCTGAGTTTTCTTTTACAAAAGAAAATCAGATATGGGTAAAAAATACTATAGAGAAATATCCTGTAGGGCGTGAGCAGTCTGCTGTAATTCCATTATTAATGCGTGCTCAAGAGCAAGATGGTTGGGTGACACGTGCCGCGATTGAGCATATTGCTCAGATTCTTTCCATGGCTTATATTCGTGTTCTGGAAGTTGCAACTTTTTACACTCAGTTTCAGCTTAAGCCTGTTGGAACAAAAGCGCATATTCAAGTTTGTGGTACGACCCCTTGTATGTTACGTGGATCTGGTGAATTGATTAAAGTTTGTCAGAAAAAAATTCATCATGAACCTTTTGTTACCAATCAGGATGGAACCTTATCATGGGAAGAGGTAGAATGTCTTGGTGCTTGTGTGAATGCTCCTATGGTTATGATTTTTAAAGATACTTATGAAGATCTTACAGCTGAGCGTCTTGAAGAAATTATTGATGCATTTGAAGCTGGGAAAGGTTCTGAGATAGCGGTTGGTCCGCAAAGTAGCCGTAAGTCGTCGGAACCGATTAGTGGTTTAACTTCTCTTATTGATGATGAGAAAGAAAAAAAGATCTCTCAAGTCTTCACCAAAAAAGGATAAGGAAAGAGTGGGAACATAATTAAGTATTTTTCTTGAAAAA
This sequence comes from Bartonella sp. MR100HLJHH, assembly GCF_042194215.1. Taxonomy (NCBI): domain Bacteria; kingdom Pseudomonadati; phylum Pseudomonadota; class Alphaproteobacteria; order Hyphomicrobiales; family Bartonellaceae; genus Bartonella; species Bartonella sp. MR100HLJHH. The sequence continues at coordinate 110,311 of NZ_JBHIMR010000008.1, read as the reverse complement.
ATATTTTATTATTCTACCCATGATGACAACATTTAATGAAAAGTAAGAAGTCTTGAAAAGATATTTAAAAATTGCATTTGAGGAAAAGCGGAAAATGCTATGGGTAATAGAAAAAAAGGTGGGGTATGCTAGCTGATAAAGATCGTATCTTCACCAATCTGTATGGTTTAAAAGACAAATCATTAAAGGCTGCGATGTTGCGTGGGCATTGGAATGGTCTGAAAGAGATGATTGACAAAGGTCGTGATTGGATCATTGATGAGGTGAAGGCATCGGGTTTACGCGGTCGTGGTGGTGCTGGTTTTCCTACCGGAATGAAGTGGTCCTTTATGCCAAAGCAGAATGATGGTCGTCCTCATTATTTGGTTGTCAATGCCGATGAATCTGAACCTGGAACTTGTAAAGACCGTGATATTTTACGTCATGACCCCCATACTTTGATTGAAGGATGTGCAATCGCTACTTTTGCTATGGGAGCCAATGTTGCTTTTATTTATATTCGTGGTGAATATATTCGTGAACGTGAAGCGCTACAAGCTGCCGTTGATGAATGCTATGATGCAGGTTTACTTGGCAAAAAAACGAAATATGGGCATGCTTGTGATATTATTATTCATCATGGAGCTGGTGCTTATATTTGTGGTGAAGAAACAGCTCTTCTTGAAAGTCTTGAGGGAAAAAAGGGACAACCTCGGCTTAAACCACCATTTCCTGCCAATATGGGGATTTATGGCTGTCCAACAACAGTAAATAATGTAGAGTCCATTGCTGTTGTTCCAACGATTTTGCGACGGGGTGCTTCGTGGTTTTCGTCAATCGGACGAGCAAATAATGTTGGAACGAAATTATTTATGGTTTCAGGGCATGTTAATGCACCTTGTACATTTGAAGACGCTCTTGGTGTTTCATTCCGTGAATTAATTGAAAAACATACGGGTGGTGTTCGTGGTGGGTGGAATAATCTTTTAGCAGTTATTCCAGGGGGAGCTTCTTGTCCAGTCGTCCGTGGTGAGGATATGATCGATGCGATCATGGATTTTGATGGGATGCGAGATGTCGGGTCTTCTTTTGGCACGGGGGGAATGATTGTTATGGATAAATCAACCGATATTATCAAGGCAATTTGGCGTATAGCTGCTTTTTTCAAGCACGAGAGTTGTGGTCAGTGTACTCCGTGTCGTGAGGGGACGGGTTGGATGATGCGTCTTTTAGGGCGTATGGTTGAGGGAAGAGCACAAAAACGCGAGATTGATCTTTTGTTTGAAGTGTCTAAACAGGTTGAAGGACACACTATTTGTGCGCTTGGTGATGCTGCCGCATGGCCTGTACAGGGATTGATACGTAATTTTCGTCCGGAAATCGAGCGTAGAATTGATGAATACACGCGAAATGTAGTTCAAAGCAAAAACATTGCTTTAGAAGCAGTAGGATAGAAGATTTTTTAAAGAGCAGCCGAATGCAAATTTTAAGTGGGTTATCCGCAGGTTGGATGGGTGATGATAAATATCAAAGTTGATGGCAAAGAGATTGAAGTTCCTGATTACTACACGTTGCTTCAGGCTGCTGAGGCGGCTGGGGCAGAAATTCCACGTTTTTGTTTTCATGAATCTTTGTCAATTGCTGGAAATTGTCGTATGTGTTTGGTTGAGGTTAAGGGGGGTCCTCCAAAACCTCAGGCTTCTTGTGCTATGGGGGTTCGTGATTTACGATTAGGGCCTAACGGTGAAGCACCTGAGATTTTTACCAATACGGCGATGGTAAAAAAAGCACGTGAAGGTGTTATGGAATTTCTTCTCATTAATCATCCTTTGGATTGTCCAGTGTGTGATCAAGGGGGAGAATGCGATCTTCAAGATCAAGCAATGCTTTATGGACGAGATTGTTCTCGTTATAGTGAAAATAAGCGTGCTGTAGAAGATAAATATATTGGACCTCTTGTCAAAACTGTCATGACACGGTGTATTCATTGTACACGGTGTGTTCGTTTTACAACGGAAGTCGCAGGTATTTCTGAGCTTGGTTTGATCGGTCGTGGTGAAGATGCTGAAATTACGACGTATCTTGAAAAAGCTATGACATCTGAATTACAGGGAAACGTTATTGATCTTTGTCCGGTGGGAGCTTTAACTTCAAAACCTTATGCGTTTCATGCTCGTCCGTGGGAATTGGTAAAAACGGAATCGATTGATGTGATGGATGCGCTTGGTAGTGCGATCCGTATTGATAGCCGTGGCCGTGAAGTCATGCGGATTATGCCGCGTACGAATGAAGATGTAAATGAGGAATGGATCTCTGATAAAACGCGTTTTATTTGGGATGGATTGCGCACTCAGCGGCTTGATAGGCCATATGTACGCAAAGATGGAAAGCTTCAGCCTGTCAGTTGGACAGAAGCTTTTGCAAAAATTAAAATGGTGATCTCTAAAATTTTTCCAGAAAAAATTGGAGCCATTGCTGGAGATCTTGCGTCTGTTGAGGAAATGTATGCCCTTAAAGCATTATTGAGTTCTTTGGGCTCAACGCTTTTTGATTGTCGCCAAAGAGGGGGGGCTTTATCGCCTGAGTTTGGGCGTTCGAGTTATATTTTTAATCCTACAATTGCAGGTATTGAACAGGCTGATGCACTGCTTATTGTGGGATCTAATCCACGTCATGAAGCAGCTGTTTTAAATGCGCGTATTTTAAAGCGCCAACGGATGGGAAATTTTCCTATTGCATTAATTGGAGAGAAAGTCGATTTACGTTATCCTTATTCTTATCTTGGATCTGGGAGTGATACATTAACGACACTTATTCGTGGAGAGGATGTTTTTTTTAATGTCTTAAAAGAAGCGAAGAGGCCCCTTATTCTTATCGGAGAGGGGGCTGTTTCAGGAAATGAAGGTTTATCTGTTTTAAAAAGTCTTGCTAAATTAGCTGACAATATTGGTGCTCTTAGTGAAGAATGGAATGGGTTTGGGGTTCTTCATAATGCAGCATCGATTGTTGGAGGGTTGGACATAGGCTTTACTTCTAAGCTTGGGGTTGCAAATATTCTTAAAACCTGTGAAGTTTTATTTTTACTTGGTGCTGATGAAGTAGAATTAGCCAATACAAAAGCTTTTACAGTTTATATTGGTAGCCATGGTGATAATGGTGCACATGCTGCTGATGTTATTTTGCCTGCATCTGCTTACACTGAAAAATCAGGGCTTTATGTGAATACAGAAGGACGTGTTCAAATGACAAATCGGGCTGGTTTTGCTCCAGGTGAAGCAAAAGAAGATTGGGCTATTTTGCGTGCTTTATCGGATATTTTAGGACAAAGGCTCCCTTTTGATTCTCTTTCTCAATTAAGACAATGCTTGTTTAATGATTATCCACACCTTTGTGCTGTTGATGATATAGTACCTTCTGATATAAGTGGTCTTAAGGCGCTTGGTTCAAAAATGGTTTCTCTAGAGAGTCAAACCTTTACTTCTATGGTTAAAGACTTTTATTTAACAAATCCGATAGCACGTGCTTCTGCTGTTATGGCTGAATGTTCATCTCTTGCAAAAAACCGTGCTACGCAAACTGTAAAGTAAGGCAAAGGAAAAGGAATAATGATGTATGATTTCTTTATGACTTGGCTGTTGCCATTACTCATTATAGTTGGAAAAACACTTCTTCTTTTGGTCGTTCTTTTGATCTTAGTTGCTTATCTTCTTTACGCAGATAGAAAGATTTGGGCTGCGGTACAATTGCGTCGTGGACCAAACGTTGTTGGTCCATGGGGTTTGTTACAGTCTTTTGCAGATTTAATTAAATTTGTTGTTAAGGAGCCTATTATCCCTGCAGGTGCAAATAAGGGTGTTTTTCTTTTGGCTCCTTTTGTTTCAGCGACACTTGCTTTATCAACGTGGGCTGTTATTCCAGTTAATGAAGGCTGGGAAGTTGCAAAAATTAATGTTGGCTTGCTTTATATCTTAGCCATTTCATCTCTTGAGGTTTATGGTGTTATTATGGGGGGATGGGCATCAAATTCAAAATATCCTTTCTTAGGAGCCCTTCGTTCGGCGGCACAGATGGTTTCTTATGAGGTTTCAATTGGTTTTGTGCTTGTAACCGTCATTTTAGTGAGTGGTTCATTGGATCTTACAACAATTGTTCATAAACAAAGTTCTGGAATTGGTACAACTCTTGGTCTTCCTTTTAACAGCTTTCTCGATTGGAACTGGTTGGTCCTTTTTCCAATGTTTATTATATTTTTTATTTCTGCGCTCGCAGAGACAAACCGTCCTCCTTTTGATTTGGTTGAAGCTGAATCTGAACTTGTAGCTGGTCATATGGTAGAATATTCTTCAACGCCTTACATGCTTTTCTTTCTTGGTGAATATGTTGCGATTGTTTTAATGTGCGCATTAACAACCATTCTATTTTTAGGCGGTTGGCTGCCACCCTTAGATGTTTGGTGGCTTAATTGGGTTCCTGGTATCATTTGGTTTGTTTTAAAAGTCTGTTTTGTATTTTTTTGGTTTGCTATGGTTAAAGCATTTGTTCCACGTTATCGCTATGATCAGCTCATGCGGCTTGGTTGGAAGGTTTTTCTTCCTCTCTCACTAGCAATGGTTGTGATAACTGCTGCTTTTTTAAAGTTTACGGATTTCGTTTAAGAGGAGATTTTACGATGTCAGGTTTTATTCATGCGGCAAAGTCACTTCTTCTATTGGAATTTGTGAGTGCTTTTTTCTTAGCCATGCGTCAATTTTTTTCACCAAAGCCCACGATTAATTATCCTTATGAAAAAGGTTTTGTATCTCAGCGTTTTCGCGGTGAGCATGCATTGCGTCGCTATCCAAATGGTGAAGAACGGTGTATTGCTTGTAAATTATGTGAAGCAATTTGCCCTGCGCAAGCGATTACAATTGAGGCTGGACCGCGACGTAATGATGGTACGCGTAGAACTGTTCGTTATGATATCGATATGGTTAAGTGTATCTACTGCGGTTTTTGTCAAGAGGCTTGTCCGGTAGAGGCTATTGTTGAAGGTCCAAATTTTGAATTTGCAACAGAAACGCGTGAAGAACTCTATTATGATAAAGAAAAGCTTTTAATGAATGGAGATCGTTGGGAGCGAGAAATTGCTCGAAATATATTGATGGATGCGCCTTATCGTTAAGTGTATCGTTAAATGAGGTGTCGGATATTTTTCCGATAAATTGTAATCTGGTATGAAGTTTATACCAATTGTTTGAATATTTGAGGAGAAGCCTATGCTAACAGATCTAGCGGCGGCATTTTTCTATTTGTTTGCTTTTATTATGCTAACAAGTGCAGTTATTGTTATTACAGCACGCAATCCAGTGCATTCTGTTTTGTTTTTAATCCTCGCATTTTTTAATGCAGCGGCTTTATTTTTGCTTGCAGGAGCAGAGTTTTTAGGGCTTATTCTGCTTGTTGTGTATGTTGGAGCTGTCGCTGTTTTATTTTTATTTGTCGTTATGATGCTTGACGTTGATTTTGCTGAATTAAAGAGTGGAACTCTTCGGTATGCTCCTATTGGAGCTCTTATTGGTGTTATTATCGCTGTAGAATTGATTGTTGTTTTTGTGAGTAGCTATTTTTCTCCAGACTTGAGAACGCATGTTACCCAACCAATGCCAGATTTAGCGCAGCGAACAAATACACAAGCATTAGGTGATATTCTCTATACGGATTATGTTTTTTATTTTCAAATTGCTGGAATGATTTTATTGGTTGCAATGATTGGGGCTATTGTTTTAACACTTCGTCATAAATTAGGAGTAAAGCGGCAATCTATTGCGGAGCAAGTTTCTAGAACGGTAGAAAGTGCCATTGAAATCAAACAAGTTGAATCAGGCAAAGGTATGTAAGGGGGGCTATGTAGATGTATATTGATATTACACATTATCTCATTGTTTCTGCTTTGATGTTTACAATTGGTATTGCTGGAATTTTTCTCAACAGAAAAAACGTAATTATTATCTTGATGTCCATTGAGCTTATATTGCTTTCAGTTAATCTCAATTTTGTTGCATTTTCAGCATTTCTTCATGATCTCGTTGGTCAGATATTCGCTTTATTTGTCTTAACCGTAGCAGCTGCTGAAGCTGCCATTGGTTTAGCAATTCTGGTCGTTTTTTTCCGTAATCGTGGTTCCATTGCGGTTGAAGATGTTAATGTAATGAAAGGCTAACCAGTGATGTATTATACGATTGTCTTTCTTCCGCTTTTGGGTTTTTTAATTGCTGCACTAGGTGGAAAAACGATAGGAGATCGTGCGAGTGAATTGATAACATGTAGCTTTATGGTTGTTGTTGCCATATTATCGTGGATAGCATTTTTCAGTATTGCACTTGGTCATATTCCAGCGATTGATGTCTTGGTATTACATTGGCTTACTATTGGTGACTTAAGCTTTAATTGGGCTTTACATGTTGATACATTAACAGCTGTTATGCTTATTGTTGTGAATAGTGTTTCGGCATTGGTACATATTTATTCAATTGGTTATATGCACCATGACCCTTCAAGGTCTCGTTTTTTTTCTTATCTTTCTTTGTTTACATTTATGATGCTTATGTTGGTCACATCCAATAATTTGATTCAGATGTTTTTTGGATGGGAAGGTGTCGGACTTGCTTCTTATTTACTCATTGGTTTTTGGTTTCAGCGCGATTCTGCTAATAAGGCCGCAATGAAAGCTTTTGTAGTTAATCGTGTTGGAGACTTTGGTTTTCTCTTAGGAATCTTTAGTATTTTTGTTTTATTCCAATCGGTTGATTTTGCTTCCATTTTTGCAAAAGCTGCAAACAATAACCTTATACAAAATATGACATTTTTAGGTTGGCAATTTGATGGGCAGACGGCAATTACCATTACATGCCTTTTATTATTTATTGGTGCGATGGGAAAATCAGCACAATTTCTTTTACATACTTGGCTGCCTGATGCAATGGAAGGACCAACCCCTGTATCAGCGCTTATTCATGCCGCTACAATGGTAACGGCTGGTGTTTTTATGGTTGCGCGTATGTCGCCAATTTTTGAACTTTCTTCAACTGCTTTGACCGTGATTATTATTGTTGGAGCAACAACAGCGTTTTTTGCAGCAACTGTGGGGTTGGTGCAGAATGATATTAAACGTGTTATTGCTTATTCTACATGCTCTCAGCTCGGTTATATGTTTGTGGCATTAGGTGTTGGAGCTTATGGCGCTGCTGTCTTTCATCTTTTTACGCATGCTTTTTTTAAAGCCTTATTGTTTCTTGGTGCAGGTTCTGTCATTCATGCTGTATCTGATGAACAAGATATGCGAAAAATGGGTGGGTTACGCAAACATATAAAAGTCACCTATTGGATGATGATGGTCGGGACCATTGCATTGACAGGTGTTGGAATTCCAGGAACACTTTTCGGGACTGCAGGTTTTTTCTCAAAAGATGCGATTATAGAGTCTGCTTTTGTATCCCATAATATTGCTTCAGGATATGCTTTTTATCTTCTTGTTTTTTCAGCTTTATTAACAAGTTTCTATTCATGGCGGCTTATCTTTATGACATTCCATGGTAAACCACGGGCAACAGTTGATGTTATGCATCATGTTCATGAATCACCTCCAGTTATGTTGATTCCACTCTTTCTTTTATCTATTGGAGCAATATTTTCTGGTGTCGTTTTCCAACCTTACTTTTTTGGTGACTTGTATAATGCTTTTTGGAAGGGAGCATTATTTACAAGCAGCCACAATCACATTCTTCATGATGCCCACCATGTCTTTAATTGGGTAAAATGGTCGCCATTTATAGCGATGGTTCTTGGGTTTATTTTAGCTTATTTATTTTATGTTTCTATTCCATCTCTTCCTAAGAAAATGGTTCGTATTATGCCAGGAGCATATAATTTTCTTTACCAAAAATGGTATTTCGATCAATTATATAACTTTTTGTTTGTTCGTCCTACCTTTAGAATTGGTTCTTTTCTTTGGAAAGTGGGAGACGGTAAGATTATTGATGGTCTAGGTCCTAATGGTATCGCAGCGCGTGTTGTTGATATTACAAATAGAATTGTTCGATTGCAAACAGGCTATCTTTACCACTATGCATTTGCAATGCTTATCGGCGTTGCATTACTCATTACATGGATGATGATCGGGGGCGTAAACTAATGTCCGATTGGCCTATTCTTTCTACGGTTACATTTTTGCCACTTGTTGGTGTGCTTCTGATTTTGTTTATCAAAGATGATAGTGAAGTAGCACGCCATAATATACGTAATGTCGCATTTTTTACGACTTTATTTGTTTTTATTATTTCTTTAATTATTTGGATAGGATTTGATTCTAGCAACCCAAATTTTCAAATGGTTGAAAAGTCCAGTTGGTTAGGAGGGGGCATTAGCTATCATATGGGGGTTGATGGTATTTCTATTCTTTTTGTTGTTCTCTCGGCTTTTCTTTTGCCTTTTTGTATTTTAGCAAGTTGGGAAAATGTTAAAGAGAGATTAAAGGCTTATATGATTGCATTTCTTCTTCTAGAAGTTGCGATTATTGGCGTTTTTTGTGCTCTTGATGCAATGCTATTCTATGTTTTTTTTGAAGGCAGCCTTATTCCAATGTTTATCATTATAGGTGTATGGGGTGGAGCACGTCGTGTTTATGCAAGTATAAAGTTTTTCTTATATACTTTACTTGGTTCAGTGCTTATGCTGGTTGCTCTTATGGCTATGTATTGGGAGGCTGGGACACTTGATATACCAACTTTACTCAATTACCAGTTTCCTGCTCATATGCAAATATGGTTATGGCTTGCATTTTTTGCTTCTTTCGCAGTTAAAATGCCAATGTGGCCAGTTCATACATGGCTCCCTGATGCTCACGTGGAAGCACCGACAGCGGGTTCCGTTATTTTAGCTGGTGTCTTACTCAAATTAGGTGGGTATGGTTTTCTTCGTTTTTCTTTGCCTATGTTTCCTATCGCTTCAGCAGATTTTGCACCTTTGATTTTTACATTATCGCTTATCGCTATTATTTATACGTCGTTGGTTGCACTTGTTCAAAATGACATCAAAAAGCTTATTGCTTATTCTTCAATAGCGCATATGGGGTATGTGACAATGGGCATTTTTTCTGCGAATGAACAAGGGATACAAGGGGCTATTTATCAGATGCTATCCCATGGAATTGTTTCAGCAGCGTTGTTTCTTTGTGTTGGGGTTATCTATGATCGCTTGCATACACGTGAAATTTCAGCGTTTGGTGGTTTAGTGAATAATATGCCTAAATATGCTGTTGTTTTCTTAATTTTCACTATGGCAAATGTTGGTTTGCCTGGAAGCTCAGGATTTTTGGGTGAATTTTTAACCTTAATAGGTGTTTTTCAAGTAAATAAATTGGTTGTTGTTTTAGCAACAACGGGTGTTATCTTATCGGCAGCCTATGCCCTTTATCTTTATCGGCGTGTGGTTTTTGGTTCCTTGGATAAAGAGAATTTAAAAGTATTAATAGATCTTTCTTTAAGAGAAAAATTCATCCTTTATCCAATGGTTATTCTTACAATATTCTTTGGTATCTATCCAACGCCTATTCTTAAAGCAACGGCGTTTTCCGTAGAAACCCTCATCAATAAACTGCACTAGATAAGGGAAGAACGCACATGCAAACTGAAATAATAGCGCAATTAGTCTTAATTCTTCCGGAGCTTTTAATCGCATTAGGAGCTGTCGTGTTGCTTATGATTGGTGTTTATTCCAATACACGTGCTTCTTTAACAGTGACAGGTTTAGCCATGGCACTTCTTGTGGCAACCATTATTATTCTTATAGTTTTTCCGAAAAATGGTTCATTTCAAACCAATGCGCTCGTTATCGATTCCTTTAGTCGTTATATGAAAATTTTAATGCTTATTGGTGCACTCTTTTCTCTTATCATGTCTGTTGGTTTTGCCAATGCACAAAAGTTTAATATATTTGAATTTCCAGTGCTTGTTCTTTTAGCAACCCTTGGAATGATGTTTATGATTTCAGCGGGTAATATGCTGTCGCTTTATATGGGGTTAGAGCTGCAATCTTTAGCTTTATATGTTTTAGCAGCGATTAATCGTAATAATGTAAAATCTTCTGAAGCCGGTATAAAATACTTTGTTTTAGGAGCATTATCTTCAGGATTGCTGCTTTATGGTATTTCTTTGCTTTATGGTTTTACGGGTCAAATTGGTTTTCACGAAATTGCTGTTGCTTTAAAAAGTGAAAATTTGCAATTGGGAGTTATCTTTGGAATTGTTTTTATTTTAGCTGGTTTGGCTTTCAAAATTTCTGCTGTTCCATTTCATATGTGGACACCTGATGTTTATGAAGGAGCGCCAACACCGATTACAGCATTTTTTGCTGGTGCCCCTAAAGTTGCTGCAATGGCTTTAATCATCCGTATTATTGTGATGACCTTTATTCCCCTAGGGCATGTTGATAATGTGATGCCTGCATGGCAACAAATTTTGGTCTTCATGGCGATTGCATCAATGATACTTGGTGCATTTGCTGCAATTGGTCAAAATAACATTAAGCGCTTAATGGCTTATTCGTCGATCAGTCATATGGGCTATGCACTTGTTGGTTTATCTGCTGGAGATATGCTAGGAATAAAAAGTGTTATTCTTTATATGACGATTTATCTTGGAATGACGATTGGCTCGTTTGCTTTTATTCTTGGAATGCGCTCTCAGAATGGCAATGTTGAAAATATTTATGATCTTTCAGGGTTAGCAAAAACAAATCCGTTTATGGCTATTGTTATGACAATACAGCTTTTCTCGTTAGCCAGTGTACCACCTATGGCTGGTTTTTTTGGGAAGTGGTATACATTTTCTGCTGCTGTCCATGCTGGTCTGACGCCACTTGCAGTCGTTGGGATGATAGCGTCTGTCGTTGGAGCTTTTTACTATTTACGAGTCATTAAAATTATGTGGTTTGATGACGCAAAAGCGCATTTTGTTGCTTTATCGAATGAGCTTCAATTTTGTCTCGGTCTTTCTGCATTGTTTATTTTATTTTATACACTTTTTGGAGTTTGGTTTGCTGAATTAGCAGAAAAAGCAGCAGCTGCATTGTTTTAATGAATATGGTTTATATTTTATCAGATTTTGCTCAAGAACAAGGATACACTATTGAAGCGTATGATAGTGTTGACTCAACAAATCTCATTGCGCAACGAAAAGCACAAACTGGTCATCAAGGCAATCTTTGGATTGTTGCACAAGAACAATCACAGGGAAGAGCAAGAAGAGGGAGGACTTGGTCTAGTCCCAAAGGGAACCTTTATTCTAGTCTTTTATTAATTGATGATATTGTTCATCAAACTGCAGCTCAACTTGGTTTTGTTGCTGGAATAAGTGTGGCAGAGGCAATAAAACAATTGATAAAAGATGAAAAGCAGGCAAACAATATTGTGAGTTTAAAATGGCCAAACGATATTTTGCTCAGAGGAGAAAAAAGCTCTGGAGTTTTGCTTGAGATTTTAAAATTGTCATCACAACAATATGCATTGGTTATTGGTATTGGAATAAATGTGAAATATAATTATGAAGATGCACCCTATCCCACTTCAAGCTTAAAGAATATCGGTTTGCATATTGAAGCAGAACAATTATTTACGGTTTTGACGGAGTGTTTTTCTAGAAATTACCTTCTTTGGAAACAACCAAAAGGATGTGAAATAATCCGAAAAAAATGGCTTTTATATTCTGCTCATCTTGGGAAATATGTCAAAGTGGTGAATGATGAAAAAGTCATTGAGGGTGTTTTTGATGGTCTTGATAGTGATTTTAACTGCATCATAAAGCAAAAAAATGGTCAGACAGCCATTATAACAGCTGGAGATGTTCATTTTGGTTCGGCTGCTTCTATTAATGCAGGTCGTTATTAAAAAATTATTTTACCATCAGATACCTTAATGATTTTGGGAGATATTTATGGTTGCAGCTAATAAGAATGAGTTTGTTTTTTTACCTCTGGGGGGTGTAGGTGAAATAGGGATGAATTTAGCTGCTTACGGATTTGGTCCCCAACATCTTCGTGAATGGCTGCTGGTTGATATGGGAATTAGTTTTGCTGGTTCTGAATTACCAGGAGTCGACCTTGTTTTTCCTGATATTCGTTTTCTAGAAAGTGAAAAACATAATATACGGGGTCTTGTTTTAACACATGCACATGAAGATCATTATGGGGCCGTTCTTGATTTATGGCCAAAGTTACAAGTTCCAATTTACTGTACGCCTTTTACAGCAGGATTATTGGAAACTAAAAAACAATTAGATTTTGAATCTCAAAAAATTTTACTCAATATTTTTCAAGCTGGTGATTGTTTTCAGGTAGGTTCCTTTGCTGTAGAGGCTATAGCTGTTAACCATTCAATACCAGAATCTGTATCTTTAGCAATTACAACCTCTTTGGGGACTGTGATTCATACTGGTGATTGGAAAATTGATCATACTCCTTCACTTGGGGCTGTGACGAATGAAAAAAGATTTCGTGCGTTAGGAAAAAAAGGTGTTTTAGCATTACTTTGTGATTCTACAAATGCGTGTCGGGATGGTATATCTCCATCAGAGCAGCAGGTTCAAGCCAGTCTTTCTGAGATTATTTCCAAAGCTGAAGGGCGCGTTGCAATAGCAACTTTTTCTTCTAATATTGGTCGGATACGTTCTATTGCTCTTGCAGCTGAAGCTGCTGGACGTAAGGTGCTTGTCATTGGGCGCTCCCTTAAGCGAAGTATTATGGTTGCACAAGAGCTTGGTTATATGAATGGTTTAGCACCATTTGTAACGGAAGATGATTATGGTTACATTTTGCGAAAAGATCTTGTTTTAATTGTCACAGGGAGCCAAGGTGAGCCATGTGCTGCTTTGGCTAAACTGTCACGTGATGGAATGAGAAATATTGCACTTTCTGCTGGTGATACCGTTATTTATTCATCACGAAGTATTCCAGGAAACGAAAAAGCGATTATTGAGGTACAAAATCGTTTCATTGATTTGGGTATTGAAATTATTACGAATGAAGATGCACTTGTTCATGTTTCAGGTCATCCCCGTCGTTCAGAACTTTTACAGATGTATGATTGGGTAAAACCACAGATACTTGTTCCTGTACATGGGGAAGCAATGCATCTTAAGGCTCAGGCAACTTTAGCGCGTCAAGCGGGTATTAAAATTGTTACAGATATCAGAAATGGACATATGTTACGTTTTGCACCAGAGCCTGTAGAAGTTGTTGATCAAGTTCCTGTTGGCCGCATCTATAAGGATGGTTGCCTAATTGGAGATGAAAATGAACTAGGGATTCGTGAACGTCGCAAACTAAGTTATGCTGGTCATGTTACTATTTCTCTCCATATAAATAGTAAGCATGAATTATTAGGGGATATAGGTCTAACAACATTCGGGTTACCTGAAAGTAATGGAAAGGGAGAAAGTTTAAAAGATATTCTTTTAGATATTATAGAAAATACAGTTTATAATATCCCACGCATGAAACAGAAAAATAATGAACTTATTCGAGAGGCAACACGACGTGCTGTGAGGGCGGCTGTTCATGAAATTTGGCAAAAAAAACCTATCTGTACAGTTTTTTTACATCGGTCAAAATGAGGAACTTTCATATTACGTTATTTAAAAAGAGAAGAGCATTTTTATTTTATTGCTAAATAAGAAAAATAGAGAATAAAGCCTGGTAAATTTTTAAATAATAAGATCGTTATATTTGCAAGTATTCAGAATGCGGCTATAGATGAATAGAGGGTGTGATAAATTGTTCCGATATGATAGGTGTGATTAGGAGTTAGTTATTTAATGCGTCTTACTCAATATTTCCTTCCACTTTTAAAAGAGAATCCTAAGGAAGCAGAGATTGTTTCTCATCGGCTCATGTTGCGTGCCGGTATGATTCGCCAACAAACATCAGGAATTTATTCTTGGCTTCCTTTGGGAAAAAAAGTGCTTGATAAAGTTTGTAAAATTATTCGTGAGGAGCAAGAACGTGCGGGTGCAATAGAAATATTGATGCCTACAATTCAATCTGCTGATCTTTGGCGTGAAAGCGGTCGTTATGATGATTATGGTTTGGAAATGCTTCGCATTAAAGATCGCCAAAAGCGTGATTTACTTTATGGTCCAACCAATGAAGAGATGGTAACAGATATTTTTCGCTCATATGTTCGTTCTTATAAAGATCTTCCACTTAATTTATATCATATTCAATGGAAATTTCGTGATGAAATTCGCCCACGTTTTGGTGTGATGCGGGCACGAGAATTTTTAATGAAAGATGCTTATTCTTTTGATCTTGATTATGAAGGTTCTAAAACATCTTATAATCGTATGTTTGTTGCTTATTTACGCACTTTTTCTCGTCTTGGTTTAAAAGCAATTCCTATGCGTGCAGATACAGGTCCAATAGGGGGGGAACTCAGTCATGAATTTATCATTTTGGCTGAAACGGGAGAGAGCGCTATCTTCTGTGATAAACAATTTCTTGAACTTACTGTTCCTGATAGTTCAATCGATTTTAGTGATAAAGCTGTTTTGGATGATATTGTTAAACAATGGACATCTTTTTATGCAGCGACGGAAGAAATGCATAATGAAAAGGAGTGGGCTAAAGTTTCTGATCATAATCGTCTTTCAGCGCGTGGTATTGAAGTCGGGCATATTTTCCACTTTGGCACGAAATATTCTGCTCCAATGGGAGCAAAAGTTATGGGACAAGATGGAAAAGAGCATGTAGTCTCTATGGGATCTTATGGTATTGGACCTTCGCGTCTTGTTGCGGCCGCTATAGAGGCTTCTCATGATGAAAATGGTATTATTTGGCCAAAGTCGATGGCACCGTTTGATTTTGGAATTATCAATATGAAACCAGAGGATGAAAAATGTACACAGACATGTGAAATGCTCTATCAAGGATTAAGGCGTGCTGGTTTTGATCCATTATTAGATGATAGAAATGAACGTCCTGGATCAAAATTTGCAACAATGGATTTGATTGGTTTGCCAACGCAAATCATTGTTGGTCCTAACAGCATTGCACAAAATGAAGTTGAAATTAAAGATCGAAAAACAGGTGTAAAAAAATCTCTAAAGGTTGAAGATGTACTCAGCCAACTTTCTATGAATTAATAGGAAATGTTATGAAGAGGCTGAAAGACAAATGGTTTTCATCTTATGAGTGGATGATCGCTTTTCGTTACATGATTCCCAATAAAAAACATGTCGTTGCATCTGTTATTTCAATTATTTCTCTTATTGGGATTATGTTGGGCGTATTTGCTCTGGTTGTTGTTATGGCGGTGATGAATGGCTTTCGTACAGAGCTTCTCAATCGTATTCTTGGTATGAATGGGCATCTTATTGTTCAAACAGTTGATTCTGGTTTTTCTGATTATAAGACTCTTATTTCTTCTTTAGAATCTACAAAGGGTGTGAAGTTTGCTTTGCCTGTTATTGAAGGTCAAGCGCTTGTTCAAGGTGAAGTTCAAGGTGGCTCTGGCGCATTAGTTCGTGGTATGCGCAAACAAGATCTAGAAAAGCTTAAAACAGTCTCTCAAAACATTAAATTAGGATCGATTTCTCGGTTTGATAAAGAAGAAGGTGTTGCAATTGGAAGTGGCTTAGCAGAAAAATTGGGGCTGACAGTTGGAAGAGATATCCGTATTATTACTCCAGATGGTGATGAGACTCCTTTTGGCGTTACACCACGTGTGAAAGCTTATAAAGTCGTTGCTATTTTTGAAGTTGGTATGTCTGAATATGATTCAATATTTATCTTTATGCCTCTCCATGAAGCACAAATGTTTTTTAATTTGGGAGATAAGGTTCAGTCTTTAGAATTATTTCTAAATGATCCTGATGCTGTTGATCAAATAAAACCTGTTGTAGAAAAAACAGTTGATCAACAGGTCTATTTAATTGATTGGCGTACACGCAATCAGGCTTTTTTTTCAGCCTTACAGATTGAACGAAATGTTATGTTTTTCATTCTTTCTCTGATCGTTCTTGTTGCTGCTTTAAATATTATTTCAGGGCTGATTATGCTTGTAAAAGATAAAAGTCATGATATTGCGATTTTACGCACGATGGGGGCTCAACAGAGTGCGATTTTGCGTATATTTATCATTACAGGAATGATGATTGGTTTTATTGGAACTATATTGGGTTTAGTTTTAGGTGTTATCGCGACCGCGAATATTAATCATATCCAAGACTTTATATCTTGGTTATTTAATGTCGACGTTTTTAATCCTCAACTTTATTTTTTAACAAAATTGCCTGCACAAATTGAGTGGAAACAGACCATCTTGGTTGCTATGATGGCTTTATTTTTGTCGTTTCTTGCTGCTCTCATTCCGGCATGGCGTGCTGCTAAGCTAGATCCCGTACAAGCTTTGAGGTATGAATAATGACAGCTATTTTAGAGCTTGTAGAGATTGAAAGACACTTTTTCGAGAGTCATAAGCCGCTTATTGTTTTAGATAAAGCGAATTTTATTCTTAATCGTGGAGAGCTTGTTGCACTTGTTGCACCATCTGGTGCTGGAAAATCAACACTTCTTCATATTGCTGGATTATTAGAAAAACCAACAGCTGGTGATGTGATGTTACGGGGTATTTCTTGTGCAAAGCGCTCTGATAGTGAGCGAACAGCTATAAGACGAAATGATATTGGTTTTGTTTATCAATTTCATCATTTACTTCCAGAGTTTACGGCGTTAGAAAATGTCATGGTACCGCAAATGATAGCAGGATTAAAAAAATCCATAGCAGAAGATCGTGCGCGCAAATTATTGACGTATCTGCGTATTTCTCATCGTGCTAACCATCGTCCCTCAGAGTTATCGGGAGGAGAACAACAACGTGTTGCTATTGCACGTGCAGTAGCAAATGGCCCTTCGGTTCTTTTGGCTGATGAACCTACAGGAAATCTTGATCCAGTAACTTCAGCTTATGTTTTTCAAGCTTTGTCTATCCTTGTTCGTCAGTCGGGTCTTTCTGCCCTTATTGCAACACATAATTACGCTTTGGCTAAGCAAATGCATCGTCGAATTACACTTAAAGAACAAAAGATTATAGAACTTCCTTAAAAGCAAGGTACAAATTTTATACGACTAATTGAATAGTTTATATTACTTTATTCAAGGAGATTTTTTATGACAGTTTTTGTCGTTGACAAAAATCAATTAGATGTGCGTCGTCGTCGATTGATTTTTCGTGCATGGCATCGCGGTATTCGTGAAATGGATCTCATTTTTGGACATTATGTCGATGCTCATATTACTGAAATGAATGATAAAACGCTCTCTGAACTTGAATATATTATGTCTTTTGATGATCGTGATTTACTCACATGGATTACTGGAGAAGTTTCGCCACCCTCTGAAGTTGATAGTCCACTTTTTCGCGATATTGCCAATTATCGTATTTGCTTAAGTTATTAATCCTGATGCCTATATTTAAAAAAATTGTTATTCCCAAAAATAATTCTGTTCGTATGATTTTTGATGGAGTTCCTGATGGATTTGAAGCCTTTGCGCTTGCTAAATTAAGTTCAGAAATTGCACAAGGTAAACCACTCATCTATGTTGTCCGCGACGGAACAAAAATTGTTCATTTACAACAAGTTTTAAATTTTATTGAGCCCAATTTACCCATACTTCAATTTCCTGCATGGGATTGTTTGCCTTATGATCGTGTGTCACCAGGAATTGCTGTTATGGCACGTCGACTATCAGCATTGGCACACATAGCAAATTTACGTAAAGATCCACATCCTGCAATTATATTAACAACAGCAAATGCGATTATGCAAAAGTTACCTCCTCGTGAAATGATAGAAGCTCAGCTTATTCACGCACGTGTTGGCCAGCGCAATAACATGGGAAATCTTATTCAGTTTTTAGAAACCAATGGTTTTGAACGCGTTACGGTTGTCCGTGATGTTGGTGAGTTTGCTGTAAGAGGAGGAATACTTGATATCTTTTCTCCCATGGATGTTGAACCTTTACGTCTTGATTTTTTTGGAGATACCCTAGAAAGTATCCGCATATTTGATCCAGAAAGTCAAAGGACAACAGGTCAAAAAACTGAACTTTTATTACAGGCAATGAGTGAGGTTGTTCTTACACCAGAACGCATAAGCCGTTTTAAGAGCAATTATACCCGTACATTTGGTGTATCACAAAAAAATAACATGCTTTATGAAGCAATTGCTCAAGGTCGGCGTTTTGCCGGTATGGAACATTGGCTTCCATTTTTTTATGAAAACCTTGATAGTTTTTTTGACCATTGTGGTAACTTACCGATAGTTTTTGAGCATCTCATAGAAGAAGCCTTCATTGAACGCTATCGTCTTATTGAGGACTATTATAACGCGCGCAAAGAGCGCGAAAATGATGAAAAAAATTCTACTTCTTATCATCCAATAGATCCTAGTCTTTTCTATTTAACGCCAGAGCGTGTTTTGGAGGGTGTGCAACAATCTTCACAGCGTATTGATTTTTCGCCTTTTAATATTCCACAAAGTTTGGAAAAAACTGTTATTCACACCAATGTTAAACAGGGATATGATTTTGTAAAAGAGCGTAATGCGCAAGAAAAAAATGTTTTTTCAAGTGTTATTGATCATATCGCATCTTTACGCACTGCTGGTAAAAAAGTGCTTTTAGCGTGTTGGAGTGAAGGATCTCTCAATCGTTTGCTACAAGTTCTCGATGAGCATGGATTGAAAAAAATAGATGTTGCAAAATCCTTGCAAACTGTCAAAGCAACACCACGAGATCGCATATTAGCAGCTGTTATCATGATAGAACATGGTTTTGAGGCTGAAGATTTGGCTGTTATAGCAGAGCAAGATATCCTTGGCGATCGTTTTATAAGATCGCCAAAGCGGCGTAAAAATAATACAAATTTTATTTCTGAAATTTCTGCTTTAAATTCTGGTGATATTATTGTGCATATCGACCACGGTATTGGCCAATTTGTTGGTCTTAAAACCATCAAAACTACTGGAATTTTACGAGATTGTCTTGAAATTAGATATGCTGGAGGTGATTTACTCTTTTTACCTGTTGAAAATATTGAGCTTCTCTCACGTTATGGCTCAGAAGGAACAGAGGTAACTTTAGATAAATTAGGGGGTGTTGCTTGGCAAGCACGTAAAGCTCGGCTTAAAAAACATTTATTGGAAATGGCAGGGCAATTAATTCGTATAGCTGCAGAGCGTATGACTCGTGCTGCGCCTGCTTTACTTCCACCAATTGGACCATTTGATGAGTTTGTTGCTTGCTTTCCCTATGAAGAAACGGAAGATCAAATGAATGCAATTGATGCTGTTTTAGACGATTTAGCCTCAGGAAAGCCTATGGATCGCTTGATATGCGGTGATGTTGGTTTTGGAAAAACCGAAGTAGCCATTCGAAGTGCTTTTGTCGCAGCATTAAATGGATATCAGGTTGCTGTTGTTGTACCGACAACTTTACTTTCACGTCAACATTACAAGACATTTATTTCTCGTTTTCAAGGATTACCGGTTAAAATTGGACATGCTTCAAGGCTTGTAAAAGCGAAAGAACTTGCACAAGTAAAAAAAGGTGTTTCAGATGGTACAATCGATATTGTCATTGGAACCCATGCATTATTAAGTGGTGCCGTTAATTTTTTACGGTTAGGCCTTCTCATCATTGATGAGGAGCAACATTTTGGTGTCAAACACAAAGAGCGTTTAAAAGAGCTTAAAAGTGATATTCATGTTCTCACACTTTCAGCAACTCCCATACCACGCACTTTAGGATTAGCATTATCGGGTGTACGTGAACTTTCATTGATAACAACGCCCCCCATTGATAGAATGGCGGTTCGTACTTTTATTTCACCTTTTGATGCACTTGTTATACGAGAGACCCTGCTTCGAGAATATTATCGTGGCGGACAAAGTTTCTATGTTTGTCCTCGTATTTCTGATCTGGCTTTTGTAGAAGAATATCTCAAAACACATGTGCCAGAACTTAAATTCGTTGTGGCTCATGGACAAATGCCGGCTGGACAACTTGATGATATTATGAATGCATTTTATGATGGGCAATATGATGTTTTGCTATCGACAACCATTATTGAATCTGGTCTTGATATTCCAACAGCCAATACCCTAATTGTGCATCGCGCTGAGATGTTTGGTCTTTCTGCACTCTATCAGTTACGAGGGAGGGTAGGGCGCTCAAAACAACGTGCTTATGCACTCTTTACATTTCCTGCTGGTAAAGTTTTAACAGCTGCTGCTGATCGCCGTCTTAAAGTTTTACAATCTCTTGACACCTTGGGGGCCGGTTTTCAATTGGCAAGCCATGACATGGATATCCGCGGTTCAGGCAATTTTTTAGGTGAAGAGCAATCGGGACATATTAAAGAAGTTGGATTTGAACTCTATCAAAAAATGCTTGAAGAAGCTGTTGCTGAATTAAAAGATGGAGAGCTAAATGAAGATAAGCAATGGTCTCCTCAAATTTCACTTGGTACAACAGTGATGATACCAGAAAGTTTCGTGCCTGACTTGCCATTACGTATGGGGCTTTATCGTCGTTTAACAGAACTTGATGATTTAGAACAAATTGATGAATTTGCAGCGGAGTTAATTGATCGCTTTGGTCCTTTACCGCTTGAAGTTCAACACCTTCTTAAAGTCTTTTATATCAAAACATTGTGTCGAAAAGCGCATGTAGAAAAATTGGATACTGGACCAAAGGGGATTGTTATACAGTTTCGCAATAATTATTTTGCAAATAGTGTTGCTCTTGTTCAGTGGGTTGGAAAACAAGGTTCGATGGCAAAAATTCGACCAGATCAAAGTATCGCTCTTATTCGTGATTGGTCCACAGCGGATGAAAGGCTTGTTGGAGCAGCGAATATTATGACACAGCTTGTCGAAATGGCAGAACAACATTCTGGTTAAAAACTTCTTTGTTGTTTCAGAATTGTTACTCATTTTTATAAAATTATTATAAAAAACAAATAGTTATTGATTTTTTATAAGAATAAAATTTAAGTTTATAATAAAAGAACTTCTTACATATTCATTTTGCGTTCTTCATCATAAGACATATTGATACAATGAAGAAAATAGCTTAGACGGTGTAACCGTAATAAATAGAACGTGCATATAAGTACCTTCTCTAAAAAGCAAAAATTTAAGCCAAGATAACATGCTTTCTTCATTACAAAAGTTGCTAACGATAGTTTTTTACTCCCTGTAATATATGGCATAAAAACGCTCACGCTGATTTATCTTCTAAGGAACAATACCAACATTAAAAAACAAAAGAAAGAATACTAAAGATAGCATACAATTTATTGAAGATAAGTTATTTATATTTAGATATTTTGGGAAAAAATTTTTCTAAAGCAGAATACTATAAGCGTTTGCAGGAACGAAATAAGTTTTTAAAAGAACTGAAAAATCTGAAGAATGAATATTATAATCTTGGTTCGAATTACAGGATCTATTTGAAAAAAATAAAAATTTATCTCTAGGGTAGATATAGCGAGAGAGTACGAAGTAGGAGAATACGAAGAAAAGCTGAATTATTTAATAAATAGAAAATTATCCTCATATTTATTATTAGTTGCAAAGTTTTAGCGGATATATTGCAGAGTGATATAGGTGCTATTTTACGCAAAGATTTTGATTGGAAAGATAAAGATTTTTATTGAGTAAAAGACGCAATTAATTCGATAAGCCCCAGTTTCTAGCAATATAAAAGAATTGCTAACAGAAGGCTCTTAATAGCTATGAAAAACAAACATTTGATGATGTAAAAGATAAATTATTATTATAAATAAAATATTTTCAACAGTTATAAATTTTCTCTCTAAGAAAATATGTTGTTTAATTAAGAAAAAAGCACTTCTTTAGTAGCGTATTTTTAAACTAAACTTTTTGGTTAAAAGCTGTAGAATATAAAACTTTTATTACAAATAATGTATCGCCCTTGTTTTGTAAACAAGGGCAGAAAATTGTCCATTAGCAAAAAGTTCTCTTACAATTATGCAGAAATTTTAGACAATCAGTGGTTTTAATTTATGAAATGTTTCAATTATACCGTAAATGATTTTATTTTTGTGTATCACACGAATCACATAAAGAAAAAAGTAAAATTTATCTGATATTTTGAAGCTTCATGCATTACAACAGCTGTTGCTAAGGCTCTACGAGCTTAACATGAAGAGTAATAAATGTAAAAAGTTTAATTAGTAAGATTTTTAGAGTAGTATAGGAGTTTATTTTAATTAATATTGCAATATTGATTCGTTTGTGTAATCTTAGCTTAAATGCACAGAGGTGTTTTATGGATAGATTGCATCAAACACCAATATGATAAAGAGGGGAATTATATGGGTGTATAAAAATTAGAATAGCTTGTCGTATTTTTTTCTCTAAATTTGACTTTTTTTTTTATATTGAAGTAAAAATAGTAAAATTAAGTGTTATTTCATTATAATTTAATAAATTTAAGTTGGAATTATATTTAATATTTTTTTGAAGTTACTTAAAAGCGCGTTGAAAGGATTAACTTAATCATGTCGCATAAAAATGTTTATTCTGCTGTTTCAGTATTAGTTGGAGCCGCTGCCCTTTTTCTTATAGCTGGTATTTCTGCAAATGCGCAAACTTTATCACAAGGTTGGTACAAAGTTTGCAGTAAGCAGCATGATGTTGATATTTGTAATACAATGAATACTGTATTATCGAATACGGGACAACCTTTAACGGCTTTTAATCTTGTTGAAATAAAAGGGAAGCAAAATGAAAAACGTATAGGTATTCAAGTACCTACAGGTCGTTTTTTGCCAGAAGGTGTTCACATTAAAATCGGTGACGACTTCTCTAAAAAAATTCCTTATATTATTTGTAATGGACCAAGTTGTATTGCCAATGATGTCTTAGATGATAAGCTTATAGCTGCTATGAAAAGTGGTACAAAAATGGTTGTAACCACAGTTAATTTCCGTGGTTCAGCTAATCCTATTGAATTTTCTCTTAATGGGTTTACAGCAGCCTATACCGGTCCTGGTATGGAGGAAAAAGATTTCCAACAAGAACAAATAAAGATGCAGCAAGCTATTCAATCAAAGCAAAAAGAAATTGAAGATCGTATGCGGGCTGAGCAAGAAAAAGCAAAACAAAAGTGATAAACCCACACCATAGAATTGGTTGAAACGTCTTCTATAATTATTTATTTAAACCGCCACAGAAAACTGTGGCGGTTTTTTTAATCTTTAATTTTTCGAAAGAATTCTGCGTTTCCACCAACCAATACGTTCAGTTTTGGAAGAATCATTAGGCGTTGATGAAACAACAACGGGTTGATTAATTGTTTCTTCAATTTGGGAAGGAGAGGTTTCGACAACTTCCTCCATCTCGATTATAGTTTCTTTCTCTAATATTTTTTGTATTTGCGTTGTCTCTTTAGAAGATGATTTTTTACGTGTTCCACGTGTTGACTTTTTACTATTTTCAAGAGTTTTATCTTCTACTTTATGAATAGATTTGTCTGCCTTTTTTGTTTTAGCTTTACGTACTGAACTAGTTTTAGGTTTTTCTTCAAGAGATTTTTGTTCTACGACATTTTGATCATTATCTAAAGAAAGTTGATTTTCTACTACTTTTGAAGAACGTGTTTTACGTTTTTTAGGTTTAATACTTGTATCAATTTTTTTAGATTCACCCTGTTGTTGTATATCTAGAGCTTGTGTATTATTCTTTGTTTCTTCAAGTTCAAAAGATTTAGCAGGTGAAACACGATGTTTGCGGTGTGCTGCTTTAATTTCTGCTAAAGCCTGCTTAGCAAAATCTCCCACTGGTTCTGCGTAAGGAATGCGAATCTGATGAAAACTATTATCTTGATTGCGTCGACCACCACGACGTCCTCGACGACGTCCTCGACGATAAGAATCATCACTCAAGGTATCTTCTTTTTTATGAACGTTGGAGAGAGAATGATCAGTAATTTCATCGTGACGATTTTTGCGCCGACGCTTTTGGTTTGTTTCAATGGGAGAAGGATTTTCAATAGATTCACTTTCTGTGAAAACAGAATCTTCAATTTCTTGCTTATTAACATCTTCCAATGAAGATCGAGAAATGCTCTCTGCTAGTGAGCCTTTAGAAATAACAAGATGTTGCGTTCCAATACTATCATCTGCTTCAATACTAATATTAAGCTTAAAGCGAGTTTCTAAATTAACAAGAATATTGCGTTTATGATTTAATACATAAAGCGCTGTTGCTACGGGTGTGCGCACGATAATATTATATTGCGAATTATGAAGAAGATATTCTTCAATTGAGCGCATGACATGTAACGCAATTGATGATTCAGAACGTATATTTCCTGTTCCTGCGCAATGCGGGCAGGGCTGTGTTGTACTTTCTAAAACCGATATGCGAATACGTTGACGACTCATTTCTAAAAGGCCGAAGTGTGAAATATGACCTACTTGAATACGAGCACGATCATTTTTTAAACAATCTTTTAATTTTTTTTCGACCAGCTTTACATTGCGTTCTTCAAGCATATCAATAAAATCAATCACAATTAAACCAGCAAGGTCACGCAAGCGTAATTGACGCGCTACTTCTTCAGCAGCTTCAAGGTTAGTTTGTAAAGCTGTCTTTTCGACAGAGAATTCTTTCGTAGAGCGGCCAGAATTTACGTCAATAGCAACAAGTGCTTCTGTTTGATTAATAACAAGATAACCACCAGATTTTAAAGAAACCTGTGGTTGCAACATTTTATCAAGTTGAATTTCAATATTATTTCTTGCAAAAATGGGTGTAGGATCACGGTAAGGTTGCACAACTTTTGCATGACTTGGCATGAGCATACGCATAAAGTCTTTCGCTTCACGATATCCTTGGTCTCCAGAGACAAGAATTTCACTAATGTTCTTATTGTAAAGATCTCGTATAGAACGCTTGATGAGATTACTTTCTTCATGGACAAGGCATGGCGCCGTTGACTCGAGTGTCAAAGTGCGAATAGTATCCCATAACCGCATAAGATATTCATAATCACGTTTAATTTCAGCTTTTGTTCTATTGGCACCAGCGGTTCGTAAGATAACACCCATACCTTTTGGAACGGCTAATTCTTTTACGATTTCTTTAAGACGCTTACGGTCTTGTACGTTCGTAATTTTTCGTGAAATACCACCACCACGTGCTGTGTTGGGCATTAGAACAGAATAACGACCTGCTAAAGACAGATATGTTGTAAGGGCAGCACCTTTATTACCACGCTCTTCTTTAATGACTTGTACCAACAAAATTTGACGTCGTTTAATGACTTCTTGAATTTTATACTGGCGCCCTTGTTTTCTTTGATAAATTGGGAGCTCTTCACGGATGTCCTCAGCACCAACCATTTCGATCTCATCATAAGAGATATCGGCATTTAATGCTTCTTCTGTATTATCAATTATTGTTGATTCAGATGTGATATCATTTTCAATATCGGCTGCTATGACATTGTTTTTTCCATTTTTTTTTGTTATTCTGGAGCGTTTTTTATTTTTAGTTGCTTCTTCCGTAAAGGCATCTACAGAATTTTCTCCTACAGCTGCTTTTTCCTCTTCTTCAAGAAGAGCAAGGCGATCAGCAATAGGAATTTGATAATAATCAGGATGAATTTCAGAAAATGTTAAAAAACCATGTCTGTTTCCACCATATTCAACAAAAGCTGCTTGGAGAGACGGTTCTACACGCGTAATACGTGCGAGATAAATATTCCCCTTGAGCTGTTTTCTATGTTCTGATTCAAAATCAAGTTCTTCAATTTTGTTGCCGTGAACAACAACAACACGTGTTTCCTCCGGATGGGAGGCATCTATAAGCATTTTGTTTGACATAAGCTAATATCCTGAAGGCGACATGCACAATTTTATTCAAACGAACGCTATAACTATTCGTAAATATAAAAGGCTGTCTGCCATAAAAGGGAGGTACCAGAAAAACAGGACGGAACACCACGTGCAAAGGCATGACTGCATTTACACCATTTCTCATCATTATCTCCATCTGTTTTTTATGACTCATATTTCTTAAAAGTCTCCGGTAAAATAATCTTTAAAACAGTTCGGATATCCGAACCAACGAATCTTAAGTAATGCAATCCTAATGTTATAACATAGAAATTTTTCATCCATAAAAAAGTCTCAATGCATAATAGGCAAAAAACCTCTAAAGACAACTTAATATGAGTTACAGATAATTTAGATGACTATTATCAGCTAGGAAGCATAAATATTCTTTTATGTTGATATCATGCGTTTGGCAAGTAACAATGTAAATCATGTATAATGATAATGTCTTTAATGACCTTAATTTCGTTTTTGGGTGTTTATTTAGCTTTTATTGAAAAATAGAGAATAAATTGGTGTATCGTTTTTATATAACCAAGATAAATTATTACAAATGTAATGTAGAGTATTTTGCTTATGATAAGAGTTTTCTTTACCAAAAAGCTGAAAACAGCTTATGGGAATGTTATTGTGCTTGTCACATACTTTTTATTATTATTTTTGCTATTCCAAACCAGTGTTCAAGCCGCAGATCCTCTGAGACTTATTAATTTTCGAACCATTGGTGATAGTGTTCATACGCGTATTATTGCGGTTTTCAATTCAAAACCAAATGTTCGTTTACAGATTTTGGACAGGCCAGCACGGTTGGTTATCAATTTACCTACAATTGACTTTTCGATGCAAAATACGCCTTTAAAGAAACAGAATACATTATCCGTTATGCTTTCAGATGTGCGTTATGCTTTTTCTGACATACAGACTTCACGCATTATTTTGACAAGTAAAACGGCCTTTGTAATTGAAAAAAGTGTCGTAAAAAAATTAAATAATGATTTATGGCAGTTGCTGATTGATATTCGTAAAACTACACTAGAAAAATTTGATGAAATATTAAAAAAACAGCAAAAGACCAATTTTGATACAAAAACGCAGTTAATGCCAGCATATAATTTTCGTGTTGTTCTTGATCCTGGTCATGGTGGTATTGATGGCGGTGCACGGGGTGTTACTGGAGTTTTAGAAAAAGATGTGACTTTAGACTTTGCGCGTGCATTGCGAGACGAATTACAAAAGGATTCTCATATTACTGTTGCTTTAACGCGAGATTCCAATATTTTTTTAAGACTAAGTGAAAGAGTTAAAAAAGCGCAAGAGCTCGATGCTGATCTTTTTATATCTATTCATGCAGATACGATTGATCTACATTCTCTTCGCGGTGCTACAGTGTATACCATATCAGACAAAGCCTCTGATGCCATTGCAAAATCTTTAGCTGAAAATGAAAATAAAGTTGATTTGCTGGATGGTTTGCCTGCAGATGAAACACTCGAAGTTACAGATATTTTGATGGATCTTACACGACGTGAAACACATACATTTTCGGTTAATTTTGCAAATAGTGTTATTTCAAGTTTATCAAAGAATCATATTAACTTGATTAATAACCCACATCGGTATGCTAATTTTCAAGTTTTAAGAGCTTCAGATATACCCTCCGTCTTGATAGAGATAGGTTATTTATCCAATAAAGAGGACGAAAAGTTATTAAATGATCCTCATTGGAGAAAACAAATGGCAGCCTCTATTGCTCATTCTATTCGTCAATTTGCTCATTATAGGCAGAAAATGATACAGCCTCTTTAAATTTGTGAGAAAATAGAGTATCAATATGGGGTTCTAGTGTACCTTAGTATAAATAAAAGATAGAAAATAATTTCTCTTGATCTCAATCTTGTGGTGATATCCGCTTGGTGTGTTTGAAGTAACGTATTTTTTCTTTGATTAATTCTTAAGAAAGCGATAGCCGTTTTTATGATGATTTTTTTAAGATATCTTCTTCGTTTTTTTGTTGCTATTGGACTTTGTGGAGCAATAACATGGGGTGTTATGACCAGTGGTCAAGCAAATGCACTCCCTGATTATGAAGTTCTTTCACTTTATGAGCCGCCGGTAATGACCCGCGTCCATGCTTCTGATGGCCGTCTTATGGCAGAGTTTGCAACAAAACATCGCCTCTATTTACCAATTCAATCAATACCAAAGCTTGTTATAAATGCTTTTATTTCGGCTGAAGACAAAAACTTTTATCATCATTTTGGTTTAGATCCCGAAGGACTTTCTCGAGCTTTGATCAATAATATTCGTAATATTGGTTCTGGAAGACGTCCAGAGGGTGCATCAACTATAACGCAACAAGTCGCTAAAAACTTTCTTTTAAGTTCAGAAACAACGTTAGAGCGTAAATTTAAGGAAGCTATTTTAGCAATGCGTATTGAGAAAACTTATTCAAAGGATCATATTCTCGAACTTTATCTCAATGAAATTTATTTGGGTCGTGGTACTTATGGTATAGCCGCTGCTTCTTTGACCTATTTCAATAAATCCGTCAATGATCTGACGCTAGAACAATGTGCTTATTTGGCTGCTCTTCCAAAAGGGCCAGCAAATTATGATCCATTTAAGAATACACAACGTGCTATTGATCGGCGCAATTGGGTTATAGATCGGATGATTGCAAATGGATATGTAACGCGTGAACAAGGTGAAAAAGCGAAAGCTAAACCTTTAGGAGCGACAATACGTGGGAGTGATAGCTATGTTTTTGCGGCTGATTATTTTACTGAAGAAGTGCGACGTCGTTTAATACATCGCTATGGGGCTAAGACACTTTATGAAGGTGGGCTTTCCATTCGTACAACGCTTGATCCGCATTTACAACTTATTGCGCGACGTGCTTTGCACGCTGGATTAATTAGATTTGATCATTCGCAAGGATGGCGTGGAGCTTATGCGCATATCGATAAAAAAGGTGATTGGGGGATAGAACTTGCAAATATCACGGGGCTAAGTGATGTTCCTGAATGGCGTTTAGCTGTTGTTCTTTCTGCTAATCCCAATAAAGTAGAGATTGGTTTACAGCCACAGCGCGAAGCTTCAGGTATATTATCAAAAAAACGGGAAATTGCTGTTTTATCTGAATCTGATTCAAAATGGGCACTCCATGTTGTAAAAGAAAATGGTTATCGAAAAACTGTTCAGAATTTATCTCATGTTCTGCAAGTTGGGGATGTCATTTTTGTTGAAAAACTATCCAATACAAACAACACTTATCGTTTACAACAAATTCCAAAGGTTGAAGGTGCAATTGTTGCTATGGAACCTCATACAGGGCGCGTTCTTGCTATGGTGGGAGGATTTTCTTTTGCTGCATCTGAATTCAATCGTGCAACCCAAGCTTATCGCCAACCGGGGTCTGCTTTTAAGCCTTTTGTTTATGCAGCAGCTCTTGATAACGGGTATACACCAGCATCCGTTGTTTTAGATGGCCCCATTGAAGTTCGTCAATATAATGGGGAAGTTTGGCAACCAAAAAATTATGGTGGTACATTTGCAGGACCTTCAACGTTGCGTTATGGTATTGAGCGTTCTCGTAATCTTATGACAATACGGCTTGCCAATGATATGGGAATGCCTCTTGTCGCTGAATATGCAGAACGCTTTGGCATAGTGGATAAATTGCAGCCTTATCTTCCCATGGCTTTAGGGGCTGGTGAAACAACAGTATTACGAATGGTTACAGCTTATTCAGTTATTGCCAATGGGGGACGCTCTATTAAGCCTTCTCTGATAGACAGAATTCAAGATCGTTATGGAAAGACAATTTATCGTCATGATGATCGTATTTGTGAAAATTGTAATACGCCTTCATGGAATAATCAACGTGAACCCACATTGATTGATGAGCGAGATCAAGTTCTTGACCCTATGACTGCTTATCAGATTACATCCATGATGGAAGGGGTTGTTCAGCGTGGTACTGCAGCACGTTTACGTTATCTTAATCGACATATTGCCGCTAAGACAGGGACAACCAATGACTCTAAAGATGTCTGGTTTATGGGATTTACTCCTGACATTGTCGTTGGTATTTTTATCGGCTACGATCAACCTGCTCCATTAGGATATAATGGAACCGGAAGTTCATTAGCTGCACCTATTTTTGGTGAGTTTATGGCAAATGCTCTTAAAGGAAAGCCAGATGTTCCCTTTAAGATGCCAAAGGGTATGATTTTAATGCCAATTAATCGGAAAACAGGAATGCTTGCGGAAAGAGGAGATCAAGATGTCATTATAGAAGCATTTAAACCAGGGACTGGTCCTGCTGATATATATCAAGTTATTGGGAGTACAAATTCTTTTCAAGAAGGTGTTCCTGCAGTAACCACTTCTCCACAAGTCAATAAAGCCCTTGAAAGTGGGACAGGTGGGCTGTATTAATCAACAAAATCTCCTTTCGCCATGAGTCTATAGTTTTTATTTTTTTTACAGTGTCGGTCCTGTAAATAGAATGATAAGTCCGTGCTATTCCCTCACAGCAGCTATCGAATTTGTATAAAATTCTAGAGACATAACCAGAAAGAGTGTTAAAAAATACGGTGTTAAATTATGCGAGCAGAAATAGAAACATTAGTTGATGAAATCCAGAAAGCAATTCAATTGCTAAGGGGGCATCTTTGACTGGGATCAATCACTAAAACGTCTCGAATATCTTAATCAAAAAGCGGAAGATCCGTCATTATGGGATGATGCACAACAAGCACAGGATATGATGCGTGAGCGTCAACGTCTTGATGATTCAATCAATGGTCTTTTATCATTTACAAAAACACTTGAAGAATGCATTGAGCTTATCGCGATGGGCGAAGAAGAAAGTGATGTTGAAATTATCGCTGATGCAGAAAATTCAATACGTAATCTTAAAAATGAGATAGATAAAAGGCAAATTGATGTACTTCTTTCAGGAGAGGCGGATCCGAATGATACCTATTTAGAAGTTCATGCTGGAGCAGGGGGAACAGAAAGCCAAGATTGGGCTTCTATGCTCTTACGTATGTATATGCGCTGGGCTGAACAGCATGAAATGAAGGTTGAAATTTTAGAAATTCATGATGGAGAAGAAGCAGGAATAAAGTCAGCGACTATTCTTGTAAAAGGGCATAATGCTTATGGAATGTTAAAAACAGAATCAGGCGTTCATCGCTTGGTTCGGATTTCTCCATTTGATTCGAATGCAAAGCGCCATACCTCTTTTGCAAGCATTTGGGTTTATCCAGTTATTGATGACAATATTGAAGTTGATGTTTCAGAGGCAGATGTGCGTATTGATACATATCGTGCATCAGGAGCAGGAGGACAACATGTTAACACGACAGATTCCGCTGTTCGCATCACACATATAAAAACGGGTATTGTTGTTCAATGTCAAACAGAGCGTTCTCAACATAAAAATCGCGCTACGGCTTGGTCGATGTTGCGTGCACGGCTTTATGAAGAAGAGCTTAAAAAAAGAGAAGAAGAAACCAATGCTGCTGAATCTTCTAAAACAGAAATCGGATGGGGACATCAAATTAGATCTTATGTTCTTCAACCCTATCAGCTTGTCAAAGATTTGCGTACAGGGATTGAAAATACGGATCCACAATCCGTACTGAATGGTAATTTAGATGCATTTATAGAGGCAGCACTCGCACGGCGCATTTATGGACAAGACAAAGAAATTGAGGATATTCGTTAATTATATATCCTTCCTTCAAGCCATGTAGATTTTTTTCTTAAGTTGTTTGTTTTATTGATGTTGTGATATTACGATAGTTCTTGATACTTTAAAGGTTCAAAGAGGGATTTTCTTGTTCCTTTCTTCAATTTTTTCTCACACGCCAATCCTGCTTATGATATTGCAAGTGATAGAAAGCTGAAATAAGAAAAATTTGCGATATTCGGAGGACTAATATAAATATAAAACAATTCATTATCCTTATAAATCAATATATTGTAAAAATTGAATCCATTGAAAAACTAAAATCAATTCGGAGGATGACTTTTGCTTTTTAAGATAAATCAAACACTCAATTTATAAGTTAGCGTTATGATGTAAAAGTGTTGCAGTAGCTAAAACATTTTCAGCATGCCCAGATACGCTTACTTTGCGCCATTCTTCTGCTATTATTCCATTTGCATCAATTAAAAAAGTGCTCCGTTCAACACCCATATATTTGCGTCCATACATGCTTTTCTCAACCCAAACACCATAAGCTTCGAGGGTTGTTTTTTCTTCATCAGAAACCAAGATGACATCAAGTTCATATTTTACTTTAAATTTATCATGTTTTTTTACATTATCTGGAGAGATTCCAATAACAGCAACACCGATTTCATCAAATTTCATCTTTAATTTTGTGAAATCAAGTGCTTCGCTTGTGCAACCGCTGGTGTCATCTTTTGGATAAAAATATAAAACAACAGGTTTTCCTTTAAAGTCAGAAAGACATACTGTCTCTCCTCCATCGCGAGGCAAATTAAAATCAGGAGCAAGAGCACCCTTCATTGATCTTGTCATTGTTTTCATCTTTCTTGTGTAATAAGTATAAGATATCAGAGTACACAGAAGAAAAGAACTATTCAACTCTCTAGAATATTATTGTTTTTAAGAGACCTTTATTTTCCTAACAAAACTCGCTCTATCACAACGATTGGATTGAAAGAACAAGATCGGCGTGAACAACATAAACAAAACAACAAAAGATTATACTGGTTTTATCACAACATGTTTTTTCTTACCGAAAGAAAGCTTAATGATTCCTTCCGCACTGACATCCCCTTCAATAATAAGATGTGTTTCATCCTCAATAATTTGATCATTTACACGTACACCTCCACCTTGAACGTGTCGGCGTGCCTCACTATTAGATTTAGCGAGTCCTGCTTGTACTAAAAGAGTGAGCAATCCAACACCTTTTTTTAATTCTGAGGCATTAATTTCAACAGTTGGAAGATTTTTTCCCAGAGTTTTTTCTTCAAACGTTTTGCGAGCAGTCTCTGCTGCTGCATTGGCAAGAGCACGTCCATGCAACATTGCTGTAACTTCTGTTGCAAGAATTTTTTTTGCTTCGTTAATTTCTGTCCCTTGTAGTAGAGAAAGTTTAAGAATCTCATCCATTGGCAATGGGGTATAGAGCTTTAGAAATCGTATTACATCAGCATCTTCTATATTGCGCCAATATTGCCAAAATTGATAAGGTGAAAGCATATCCGCATTCAGCCATACAGCCCCATTCAATGATTTACCCATTTTGGCACCGGAAGAGGTTGTCAACAATGGTGATGTTAACGCATATAATTGTGGTGTTCCTAAACGATGCCCTAATTCGATTCCGTTAATAATGTTGCCCCATTGATCAGAGCCCCCCATTTGCATACGCAACCCATAACGTTTATAAAGTTCAACAAAGTCATAAGCTTGCAGAATCATATAATTAAACTCTAAGAATGACAAAGAGTGCTCACGCTCAAGTCTGAGTCTGACAGAATCAAATGACAACATACGGTTGACAGAAAAATGTTTTCCCACATCACGCAAAAATTCTAAGTAGTTTAAATTGCATAACCATTCAGCATTATTCACAATACAAGCATCAGTTTCTCGGTCACCGAATGTCAAATAGTTAGCAAATACCTTTTTAATACCATCGATATTTGCAGCAATATCATCTTGTGTCAGAAGACGTCGCGCTTCATCTTTGAAGGAAGGATCACCGATTAATCCGGTTCCTCCACCCATTAAAGCAATGGGACGATGACCCGTTTTTTGTAACCAATAAAGCATCATAATCTGAAGAAGACTTCCAGCATGTAAACTCGATGCTGTTGGATCAAATCCAATATAAGCGCTTACAATTTCTTTTGAAAAAAGATCATCTAAGCCTTTTTCATCTGAAATTTGGTGGATAAAACCACGTTCGCTCATAATGTGTAAAAAATCAGATTTAAAGGCAAACACAGATTCAATTTCCTAATTTTAAGAGTGCATTCATTTCATATAATAGGTGATTATATGATGGAGCGTTATCTATCATAACTGATGCACACATCACAAGAGAAAGAGACATATTGATAATATAAAGATAATAATACAGGTATTATTTCCTTTTTACGCTAAAAAAGAGATTTCTAGGTGATAGAAAAAATGCATTCTGTTATTCTCATTTCTATCCTAGAATAAAATTTAGAAAAGTTTTAAGTACAGACTAAAAAAATTACTTTAGTTATGATCAAAGACGATTTTTTCTGATTTTTTATAAATCCATCGTGTTTTCCTAAGTTAGTGAAAGTATTTCAGGAGGAGGAGCGAGAAGTTCATTGGTGATATGGTTATCCAAATAGTGGGCACATCGTTCAATAAGTTCTTCATGACATCCACTGAAAAAGTGATTAGCCTCTTCCAATATTTCTTGTGTGATGATGATTCCTTTTTGTGTTTTCAATTTATCGACAAGTATTTGAACATCTTTTGGGGGGGAAACTTTATCGATACCGCCATGAATGATAAGTCCAGAAGATGGACAAGGTGCAAGAAATGAAAAGTCATAAACATTAGGCTGAGGGGCAACAGAGATAAATCCCTCAATTTCCGGTCGGCGCATTAAAAGCTGCATACCAATCCATGCTCCAAATGAATATCCTGCGACCCAACAATTTTTAGAGTCTGGATGTTGTGTTTGCACCCAATCGAGAGCAGCAGCAGCATCTGAAAGTTCTCCTATTCCATAATCAAATTCACCCTGACTACGACCAATACCACGAAAGTTAAAACGTAAAGTTGTAAAGCCACGTTGTTGGAACATATAAAAGAGGTCATAGACAATTTTATGATTCATAGTTCCACCAAATTGGGGATGAGGATGCAAAATGATCGCAATGGGTGCATTTTTTTGTTGTGAAGGTTGATAACGCCCTTCGAGCCGACCCGCGGGACCGTTAAAAATAATTTCTGGCATAAAATGCTCCTTAAATGCAATAAAAGGCTTTCATTGACCTTGGTCGACTTTTACCATAGAATCTCTTAAATAATTATTAGATATTCTTTTTTTAGTGCACTTTTCAAGAAAATTGCGCTATTTTTTTTAATCAATTCATAAGATTAATGATTGCGATGTAAAATGGTTATAAGACGCCGATATTTTGATCATAACGCAACAACACCGCTCAAAAAAATGGCACGGATGGCGTTAGTGGAATCTTTAGAGATATTTGGTAATCCATCATCGGTTCATAAGGAAGGGCGTGCGGCTAAAACCTTGTTGCAAAAGGCACGTCGACAAATCGCTGAAAATCTTAAAACAGATCCAGATCACGTGGTATTTACCTCTGGTGCGAGTGAAGCAGCGATGACTTTGTTAACACCCTTTTACAATATGGGGAATGCAAAAGTTCAATTTTCTCATCTTTACCTTGGAGCGACTGAACATCCCTCTGTTGCAGAGGGAGGGCGTTTTTCTAAAGAATTGATAAGCGTCATTGCTGTTGATCAAGATGGGCTCATTCAACAAGATAAATTAACATCACTCTTAACGGTTCACGATAAAACAAAAGGTTTACCTCTTGTTGCTATTCAAGCTGCAAATAGTGAAACGGGTGTTATTCAACCGTTAACAGAAATCGCCGCTATTGTTCGGGATTTAGGAGGTACTCTTATTGTTGATTTGACACAATATGTCGATAAAAATTTCGTGGATATTAATCAGCTAGGAGGAGATTTTTTTATACTGTCTGCACATAAAATTGGTGGTCCTAAAGGAATAGGTGCTTTTGTTTCATGTGGTAATCTTCTTATGCCACAACCTCTTATTATTGGGGGAGGACAAGAAAAAGGTCTCCGTGGAGGAACAGAAGCATTGCCCCTTATTGCTGCTTTTGGGGCAGCAATGGCTGATTGTTTCACACAGGAAGAAATAAAACAGTTAATATATTTACGCAATAAATTAGAAGATGGACTACAAAAAATAAGTAAAAATGTTGAAATTTTTGGCAAAAGAGTTCAACGTTTGCCAAATACAACTTACTTTACCGTGAAAAATATAAAAGCTGAAACGATGCAAATTGCTTTTGATTTAGAAGGGTTTTCTATATCATCCGGCTCGGCTTGTTCTTCGGGAAAAGTAAAACAAAGCAAAGTGTTGGAGGCAATGGGGTATCATGTTCCAAATGGTGCCATTCGCATTTCGCTAGGGCGGGACACAACTTCTGAGGATATTGATGATTTTCTATCGTTTTTTTCTCAAATTATAAGCAAGAAAAAAGGGTAAGATTTATCATCAGAAAGTTATAAAATTAGAATTATTTTAAATAATAAGATAAGTTTGATTGAAATTTTTGCACTTTACCTATAGCCTAGGAAATAACTTGCTACTTTAATCTTGTAAAAAACAAGACTTTTAGTTACCGGTTTTTGACGCCAATAGTTACCGGTTTTTGACGCCAAAAAATGGAGAAAATTGATGCCGGCAGTACAAGAAACAATACGCCAAGTACGTGAAATAGATGTTGACCAATATAAAT
This sequence comes from Bartonella sp. MR100HLJHH, assembly GCF_042194215.1. Lineage (NCBI taxonomy): Bacteria > Pseudomonadati > Pseudomonadota > Alphaproteobacteria > Hyphomicrobiales > Bartonellaceae > Bartonella > Bartonella sp. MR100HLJHH. The sequence goes on along the minus strand of NZ_JBHIMR010000008.1, from coordinate 73,818 downwards.
ATGGATTTGAAACCAATATTGAAACAGATAAAGCTCCAAAAGGCTTAAATGAAGATATTATCAAATTTATTTCTGCTAAAAAACATGAGCCTGAATGGATGCTAACATGGCGCTTAAAAGCTTACCGACGTTGGCTGACAATGCAAGAGCCTCATTGGGCGCGTCTTGAATATCCTAAAATTGATTTTCAGGAGCTTTATTATTATGCTGCTCCAAAAAATCATACAGGACCAAAATCTTTGGATGAAGTGGATCCTGAGTTATTAGCAACGTACGAAAAACTTGGCATTCCCCTTAAAGAACAAGAGATTTTGGCAGGAGTAAGAAAACAGTCTGATCCCTCTACTTTCGATGACAGTATGTCTGTATCGGGGCAGGTGGCTGTTGATGCAGTCTTTGATTCTGTTTCTGTTGTAACAACATTCAAAAAAGAGCTGGCACGTGCTGGTGTGATTTTTTGTTCTATTTCAGAGGCGATTATTGAACATTCTGAGCTTATTAAGGAATATTTAGGAACAGTTGTACCTATAAGTGATAATTATTATGCGGCCTTAAATGCAGCTGTCTTCACAGATGGTTCATTTGTTTATATTCCCAAAGGGGTTCGTTGTCCTATGGAGCTTTCAACTTATTTTAGGATTAATGAACGCAACACTGGCCAATTTGAACGAACATTGATTATCGCCGCTGAAGATTCCTATGTTTCTTATCTTGAAGGGTGTACAGCACCCCAACGTGATGAAAACCAACTTCATGCGGCTGTCGTTGAACTTATTGCCCTTGAAAATGCAGAGATTAAATATTCTACAGTACAAAACTGGTATCCTGGCGATAAAGATGGAAAGGGCGGTATTTATAATTTTGTGACGAAGCGTGGAGATTGTCGAGGTGATAGCTCTAAAATCTCATGGACACAAGTTGAGACTGGTTCTGCGATTACTTGGAAATATCCATCCTGCTTACTCCGTGGTGATAATGCGCGTGGAGAATTTTATTCTATTGCTGTTGCAAACGGTCATCAACAAATTGATTCCGGTACAAAAATGATTCATTTGGGAAAAAATACATCCAGTCGTATTATTTCCAAGGGCATTTCTGCAGGTTTTTCAAATAACACTTATCGAGGACAAGTTACAGCATATCGAAAAGCACAAAATGCGCGTAATTTTACGCAATGTGATAGTTTGTTAATCGGAAATGATTGTGGTGCGCATACAGTTCCTTATATTGAAGCAAAAAATGCAACAGCTCAGTTTGAACATGAAGCCACAACATCAAAAATTTCTGATGACCAACTTTTTTATGTTATGCAGAGAGGAATTCCCGAAGAAGAAGCTATCGCATTAATTGTAAATGGTTTTGTAAAAGAGGTCATTCAAAAACTTCCCATGGAATTTGCTGTCGAAGCACAAAAGCTTATTGGTATCAGCCTTGAAGGTAGTGTTGGATAATTTATTGTAATTAGATAAATAGAAGACTTGATGTAAAAGGGCTGTAACAGTAGCAAATAATGCTAAAAATGACCTCTATGGTAATTACAAAAGTAGATGGATGCTAAGGCAAAATAATACGCATTGGTATCTGAAAAACAGCCAAAACAGGATTAAATTATGTTAGAGATAAAAAAATTGCACGCCCGTATTGCTGGGACCGATACAGAAGTTATTCGTGGTTTAAACTTGACAGTTCAAGATGGAGAAGTTGCCGCTATCATGGGACAAAATGGAGCCGGAAAATCAACTTTGTCTTATTTGCTTGCTGGTCGTGATGATTATGAAATAACAGAAGGAGATATTCTCTATAATGGAAAATCGCTTTTAGAAATGGATCCAGCAGAACGTGCTACATATGGTGTTTTTCTTGCATTTCAATATCCAATGGAAATACCAGGGGTAGCAACGATGGAATTTTTAAAAGTTGCGATGAATTCTCAACGCAAAGCGCGTGGTGACAAAGAGCTTAAAATTCCTGAATTTATAAAATGTGTTAAAGAAGTTTCAGCCAAACTTGAAATAGATATGGATATGCTAAAGCGTCCATTAAATGTAGGTTTTTCAGGTGGAGAAAAAAAACGCGCTGAAATTTTACAAATGGCACTTCTTGAACCTAGACTTTGCATTTTAGATGAAACGGATTCTGGTTTAGATATTGATGCATTAAAAATTGTTGCAGATGGTGTTAATAAACTTCGGGATTCAAAACGTTCATTTTTGGTGATTACCCATTATCAACGGCTGCTTAATTATATTATTCCTGACACGGTACATGTTCTTTATAAAGGACAAATTATCAAAAGCGGAGATAAATCCTTAGCGCTTTATTTAGAGCAAAATGGGTATGCTGATCTTATCAGGGAAGCGGTTTGAGGTTATTGAATATGAATACACAGCAAAACTTGTTAGCAGTTGAAGAAAATATACTCAGTAATTTCAATCAGTATGTAAACGACTTACCTGGTGATAAAGCTGTACAGGAAATCCGCAAGAAAACTATTGAGCAGTTTCAAACAACACGGCTTCCTTCCCGTAAAATCGAAAGCTGGCATTATACCAATCTGCGTACCTTACTGAAGTCTATTAGCAATTTTTCAAAAGTTCAAAACAATCAATTGGTTGATTCTTTGCTTTCAGAAAGTGCTGTTTTCTCCATAAACAATGGAAAAACATCGATAGAGTCAAAGGTAGATAATATTACAGTAAAACGCCTTTCAGACGCATTAGAAGATAATTCTGTACAGATAAATCAAAACATTTCTGATGAGGATTTTATTGGACAGTTAAATACAGCTTTTGTTACAGATGGTTGGCTTTTTCACATCCCTGAAAATACAAAGTTAAATATACCCATTGAATTACAAAATATACAAATGGGGGGACAGTCTCATATTTTTTCGGATATAAAAATTGATAAAAATAGTCAAGTTATGTTTATTGAACATCAGATTGGCAATGATAAAGATACCTTTATCAGTTCAATATTTTCATTAAATGTTGCTGCTGATAGCGATGTTACGTGGATTCTCATTCGCAATCGTGATTTTAATTCTACACAATTTGGTCGATTTTGTGCTGTTCTTGATCAAAGAGCGAAGTTATCACTTTATGTCATTAATATAGGGAGCCAATTAAATCGCCAAGAAGTCGATATTGAATTACAGGGAGAAGAATCTGATTTTCAATTACGCGTTATAAATTTATTATCAGGACAAACACATAGTGATCTTACAATGACTGTTCGTCACGTGGAAGAAAAATCAACATCAACCGAAATTATACGCAATGTGGTCACAGATAAGGCTGTTGGTGTTTTCCAAGGAATAATACGTGTGTCTCAAAAAGCGCAAAAAACAGATGCACGCATGGCTTGTAATAGCCTTATTCTTTCAGATGATGCAGAATTTAATGCAAAGCCTGAACTGGAGATTTTTGCTGATGATGTTGCATGCGGTCATGGTGCAACAGTTGCTAATATTAATCATGATTATCTTTTTTATCTTATGGCGCGTGGTATCCCATTTAAAACGGCTCGTGCACTTTTGATTAAAGGATTTATCTCTGAGCTCATTGATGAGATCAAGCAAGATAATATTCAAATTGCTTTGGAGAATATCATTAGTAAATGGCTTGAAAAAAATGTTTAAGGTAGAAAAAATGGAAAATAACGTAAAAACATTTACTTATAATGTCGAAGAAATTCGGCGTGATTTTCCTCTTTTGCACCATCAAGTTTATGGAAAGCGATTAGCATATCTTGATAGTAGTGCTTCTGCCCAAAAACCAATGTCAGTACTCAATGCAATGAATAATTATTATCACTATAGTTATGCTAATGTGCATAGGGGAATGTATTTTTTAGCCAACATAGCAACACAATCATATGAAAATTCTCGTGAAACCGTTCGTGTTTTTCTAAATGCTCAAAAAGCTGAAGAAATTGTTTTTACGAAAAATGCAACAGAAGCTATTAATACCGTTGCTTATGGTTGGGCTATGCCCAAACTCAAAGAAGGTGATGAGATTGTTCTAACGATCATGGAACATCATTCAAATATTATTCCTTGGCATTTTCTCCGTGAACAAAAAGGTGTTAGACTTATTTTTGTTCCTGTCGATGAAAATGGTGTTCTGCACATTGAAGATTTCCAAAAGGCTTTAAGCAAAAAAACGCGGCTTGTTGCTATAACGCATATGTCCAATATATTAGGAACTGTGCCTCCTGTTAAAGAGATTATTAAGCTAGCACATCAAAATTCTATTCCTGTTCTTGTTGATGGTTCTCAAGGAGCAGTACATTTAACCGTTGATGTGCAAGATCTCGATTGTGATTGGTATGTCTTTACAGGTCATAAGCTTTATGGTCCCACTGGTATTGGTGTTTTGTATGGTAAGGAAGATAGATTAGAAGAAATGCGTCCTTTTCAAGGAGGAGGGGAAATGATCGAGGAGGTAACAACCGATAAGGTTTTTTATAATGCTCCTCCTTACCGTTTTGAAGCAGGCACTCCTCCTATTGTTGAAGCTATTGGATTAACTGCGGCTATTGATTATATACAAGAGAAAGGTCGTAGCACGATTCATGCCCATGAGAGGTCCCTTTTAGCTTATGCGCAGGAAAAACTTAAAACTGTTGAGTCATTGCGTATTTATGGTCATTCTCCCAATAAAGGAGCTATTATATCATTTACAATTGAAGGGATTCACGCCCATGATATCGCTATGTTTATTGATAGAAAAGGAGTTGCAATACGCGCGGGAACCCATTGTGCACAGCCTTTATTACAGCGCTTTGGTCTAACATCTATTTGTCGGGCATCGTTAGCCATGTATAACACTCAAGAAGATGTAGATCAATTAGTAGAAGCATTGAAAGAAACAAGGACATTTTTTTAATGGCTGAATCAATTGAAGAGCGTCATTCTACAGAATCTGTTGAAACTGTAAGCGAAAATAAAAAGTCTTATGTATCAGCGATTCCAGCAGATGAAATTGATCGTATGACGAATGATATTATTGCTGCTCTCAAAACAGTTTATGACCCAGAGATTCCTGCTGATATTTATGAGCTAGGACTGATTTATCGTATTGATATTGAAGATGATCGTTCAGTAAAAATTGAAATGACTCTTACAGCACCGGGATGTCCTGTTGCTGGTGAAATGCCGGGGTGGGTAGAAAATGCAGTCAGTGCAGTTGAAGGGGTTTCGTATGTTGAAGTCATTATGACTTTTGATCCACCATGGACACCTGATTGTATGTCAGAAGAAGCTCAAATTGCTGTCGGATGGTACTAAAAATATTGTTAAGAGACTCTAATTTAGCCATTCATGAATAAGCTGTTTACTTTTCACAAGCGTTTAAATTTAAGGACAATCGCATGAGTTATAATAAACAAAAATTAGAACTTAACTGGATTGGAAAAGAAAAACGCCCAAAACTAGAGCCTCGTATCTTATTAGAAGATCTTGAAAAATCTTATCACGCTTCGCATCAAATATCATCCCAAGATATTTTTGATAATAAACTTATTTTTGGTGACAATTTGCTCGCACTCAAAGCGCTTGAATAAGAATATATGGGGAAGGTAAAATGCATCTATATCGATCCACCTTATAATACAGGCAATGCCTTTGAACATTATGAAGATGGTTTAGAGCATTCCCTATGGCTAAGCCTTATGAGAGACAGGCTAGAATTGTTACATCATTTACTGGCAGATGATGGAAGTATCTGGATATCAATTGATGATGACGAGCAAGCTTACCTTAAAGTGTTAATGGATGAAATTTTTGGTCGAAAAAATTTTATAAACAATATCATTTGGCAAAAAAAATATGCTCCACAAAATGATGCAAAGTGGCTTTCAGACAACCATGATTTTGTAATGGTTTATGCTAAAGATAAAACTGTTTGGCGCCCTCAATTGCTTCCTCGTTCAAGCGATATGGATGCGCGCTATAAAAACCCTGATAATGATCCTCGCGGTCCTTGGAAATCTGGAGATCTATCCGTAAAAAGAGTGACGCTTAAGGACATTTATGAAATCATCACACCTTCTGGACGCAAGGTGATGCCCCCTAATGGTAGAAGTTGGGCTATGAATGAAAAAAAATTCTTTGAATTATTGAAAGATAATCGTGTTTGGTTTGGTCCAACAGGAAGTAATGTTCCTTCTATGAAGCGTTTTTTATCAGAGGTAAAAAATGGTATGGTTTCAATGACCATTTGGCCTTATCAGGAAGTTGGCCATAATCAAGATGCAAAAAAAGAAGCCAAAGTCTTCAATTCTGATAGTGTCTTTACAACTCCTAAACCTGAGCGTTTAATGGAACGCATTATTCAACTTGCCACTAATCCCGGTGATCTTGTACTGGATTCTTTTGCTGGTTCTGGCACAACCGGTGCTGTTGCCCATAAAATGGGAAGAAAGTGGATTATGATTGAACTTGGTGAGCATTGTCACACCCACATTATCCCTCGTTTAAAACAAGTCATTGATGGAACTGATCAAGGGGGAATTTCCAAAAGTGTCAATTGGCAAGGTGGCGGTGGATTTCGCTATTATCGCCTTGCACCTTCTCTGTTACAAAAAGATCCATGGGGACAATGGATTATTAGTCGCGAATATAATGCTGCGATGCTTTCAGAAGCAATGTGCAAACATATGGGATTTACCTACGCACCTGATGAAAATCATTATTGGATGCAAGGGTATTCAACCGAAACAGATTATATTTATGTCACAACAAGCGCTATGACCCATGAACAACTCCGTATAATGAGTGAAGAGGTAGGCTCTCATCGCACGTTGCTGATTTGTGGTACAGCCTTTGATACAAAATCAGCATCCTTTGAAAATCTGACACTCACTAAAATCCCCCGTGCAGTATTAGAAAAATGCGAATGGGGAAGGGACGATTACAGTTTAAATGTAGCCAATCTTGAACCAGTGATTGTGGTAAAAGAAAACAACAAAAATAAAGATATTGTGCAAGCAGAATTAGATTTATTTGAATAGTATATAAAAGCGGAGTTTTTCATGAACACTATTGAAAAAAGGATTTCTGCTCGCTTATCGTTACGTGATCCTCAACGTGAATCTTTAAATATTTTGGTAAAAATCTTAGAAAATATAGAGCTTTCTAAAAATGCTGATTTGGTTGCAGAGTTAGAAGTGATAAAAAATCTTTATCCTTCTGTACAAGATTTTGAACGAAACTTTCCCTCTTTTTGTTTTGCCTTAGCAACGGGGGGTGGGAAAACGCGACTTATGGGTGCTTTTATCAGCTATCTTTATTTAACAGGTCGCAGTCGCCATTTTTTTGTTTTAGCGCCAAATTTGACTATTTATGAAAAGTTAAAACAGGATTTTAGTCCCCAAAGTCCGAAGTATGTTTTCAGTGGAATGAGTGAATTTATTGCCAATAGACCCGTTATTATTACAGGTGAAGATTATGAAAGTGGTAAAGGTATTCGCGCTGATGAACACTATTTTCAAGGACAAAAGCGTTTGTTTGAGAATAGAGATACGGCTTTTATCAATATTTTTAATATTTCTAAAATTAATACAACAGATAATAAAAAAGGCGCACTAAAATCTAGTATGCCGAGGATTAAACGCTTACAAGAGACAATTGGCGAAAGTTATTTTGATTATCTCGCAAATCTTCCTGATTTAGTTTTGTTAATGGATGAAGCACATCGTTATCGTGCTTCTGCTGGTGCAGCGGCAATTAATGAGTTAAAACCTGTTTTAGGAATAGAGCTTACAGCGACACCAAAAACAATAGGTGCAAAACCCGTAGATTTTAAAAATGTTGTCTATAGTTATTCACTTGCAGAGGCGATGAGGGATGGTTTTGTAAAAGAACCTGCTGTTGCTACACGTAAAGATTTTCAAGCTCAAAATCATACATCTGAGCAATTAGAACATATCAAATTACAAGATGCAATTCATGCCCATGAAAATGTGAAAGCAGATTTAATTGTCTATGCAAAAGATTATAACAAAAAGTTCGTTAAGCCTTTTATTTTAGTTGTTGCTCAAGATACAAATCATGCACAAAAACTACGGAATTTATTGGAATCAGATGAATTTTTTGCAGGGGCTTATAAGGGAAAAGTTTTAGAGATTCATACAAAACAGTCAAATATAGAAGAAGATCAAAATATTCAAAAAATTATTGCTATTGAGGATCCTCATGAGCCAACGGAAATTGTTATTCACGTTAATAAATTAAAGGAGGGGTGGGATGTTACTAATCTCTATACTATTGTACCGTTGCGTGCATCGGCTTCAGAAATTTTAACAGAGCAAACAATTGGGCGTGGATTGCGTTTGCCTTATGGGTATAGAACAGGCATGGAAGCTATTGATCGTTTAACAATTATTGCGCATGATCGTTTTCAAGATATTATTGATCGTGCAAACGATCCAAACTCAATTATAAAAAAGCATATTGAGATTGGAACAGGAGGGGATATCCCCTCTGAAAAGACAGATATAGTGACAGTTCCATGTCAAGTAGAAGCTTTATTGATGCAAACGATGGTAACACGTAATTCCGATATAAATGGAGCATCTGATTTACAAGGTATCATATTACGTAATACAGATTCCCCTACATTAACGCCTGAAGAGCAAGAAATTGCAGCGATCGCGTGGGATCTTATCAAAGAGAATGATAAATTGCCAAGTTCTCAAATGCTTTATTCTGCACCGATACAAGAAAAAATTGCTAATAAAGTTATGAATATTAAGCCTTCATCACAAAAGTCTCTTGTATCAAAAGTGGTTACAATTTTGACAAAACAATTAGCAGAATTGATGATAGATATTCCTAATATTGTATTCATACCTTCGCGTGACGTGACTTATGGTTTTTCTGATTTCGATTTGAAAAATCTAGAAAGCTTAAATTTGCAACCTGTTAGTAAAGAACTTTTAATTCGAGAATTGCGTACCCATAAAAGTATTTTTCTCACTTCTAAGAATGAATATGTCAAAGAGCCTTATCTTGAAAACTACATCATTCGTGGTTTAATTGATAATGATTTTATCGATTATGATAGCCATACGCTCTTATTACGAAAATTAGCTGGTCAGATGGTAGAACATTTCCGATCTTATTTACCCAATGATACAGCTGTTGAAAACGTATTAATTCACTATCAGAATAAGCTTACTAATTTTATTGTTGCGCAATTAAGAGAACATCAATGGGAAACACAAAAAGATTATGAGGTTAAAGTGACACGAGGTTTTACAACTTTAACACCTATCCATTATGTGTTGCCGCAAGGGACGTCTCCTCTTGATTTTCGTAATATTCCTGCCATTAAAAGCGATATTAAAAAACTTGTATTCAGCGGCTTTAGAAAATGTTGTTATCCTTTACAAAAGTTTGATTCAGTAGAAGGGGAATTACGATTTGCTCAAATATTAGAGGATGATGTACAAGTATTGAAATGGATGAAACCCGCTCGAGGTTTTTTCAAGATAGAATATGATAAAGGATCAATCTATGAACCGGACTTTGTTGTAGAAACGAAGGATGCCAAATATCTTTGTGAGCCTAAAAAAACCTCTGAAATGCAAAATCCTATTGTGTTAAAAAAGAGAGAAGCTGCAGTTCAATGGTGTTGTCATGCAACGCGCTATGCGGCTACTTCTGGCGGTAAAAAATGGTATTATATTCTTATTCCCCATGATGCTATTAAAGCAAATAGTAGTTTTGAAGGTTTGTGTGCAGAGTTTACCATTGCAGAATCTATACTTGAGAGCTCATAACTTATTTGCGTCAAAAATAAAACACATAAGTTTTTTAATTGACAGATGTGAGGTTCAATCAAATGTTTGAATAATTATTTTTAATTTTTTGCACTATCGCATCATTAATTTAAAAGTATTAATGGGTTCTTAAATCATAAAATTAATATTTTTTTCTAACAACATTAAAATAAAAGGAAAAATGTATAGAAAAGTTACACAAGATTATGATTTTTTATGGGGATTTTTAGCACATTTACAATTTTTGATAAAAGTACAATCTTACTTTCCTTATGTGAAAAGATCTTTGAGTTTATAGTCACAAATTAAAAAAAATATTTTAATTTCATTGGGTAATTTTATAAATATGCTTTTTTTAAAAAACTTAAATAGTTTATTGTTCTTTCATTTAAAAAACCTGAATATAATGAAATACCCAGAGGATAAAAGGGGGGAGTTTTTCATATGACTTTGAATTTAACAAACACTGTTTTTAATTTTTTAAAGAAAAACCCGACAAAAAAATTTACAGCTCGAGAAATTGCTCAATGGATATTTGAAAATTACCCAGAAAAATGCCGTCAAAAACAAAAGCATTCAACGGCAATAATTACTCCCCTTAATAGTGATGCAGCTCTTATTCAGCAAATTGTTGCTGAAATAGGAGCAGGACGCCCTCAGTTACAAAAACGTTATTCAGAAATTAAAACCACTGAAGGACGACCACGGCAATATTATTTTACTAAACAAACAGATAGTGCTGAAATTGATGCAGTAGAGGACATTGATGCAGCAGAGGACAATGCAAAGAGTAGAACAGAAGATGGCTCTGTTAAAGAGCATGATCTTTATCCGTTATTATCTAAATTTTTATGGTCAGAGCTTGCAGTTTACAGCAAGCGCATTAATGAGAAATGTTCTCGTAATAAACATGGTGCAGGCGGAAATAAATGGCTTTATCCAGATCTCGTAGGAATGCAAGATTTAAGCAGTGAATGGAATCGTGAAATCAAAGATTGTGTTTTGCAATATTTTGATAAAAAAACGAAGCTTTGGTCTTTTGAAGTAAAAATTCTCATCAATCGTTCAAATTTACGAAAAGCATTTTTTCAAACAGTTAGTAATTCGTCATGGGCTAATTTGAGTTATTTAGTTGCTAGTGAAATTGAAGGAGTTGATACATTAAAAGAGCTTCGAATGCTTTCAAGTTTGCATGGAGTTGGATTTATAAGACTTAATAAGGAAAACTCTTCCGAGAGTGAGATTTTAATTCCTGCCAAAGAACGTAGTGATATTGACTGGGATACTGCTAATAGACTAGTGGAGGAAAACAAAGACTTTCTTGATTATATTAAGCTCATTCGTCAATTTTATCAAACTGGCGAGATGCGTCCACTAGACTGGGATCATATGTATCCATGAGAGGTATTTTAAAAAAGACTCTATTGTTTAAAAGCCTTTTTTTCAGAGTGATAAAAAATTACTCTAACTATTTTATTTGACTTATTATATTGATATAATATATTGATTTATAATGATAATTATTCATTTGTTTTAAACTTAAATGAGGGGGGTAAATATCCTAGCATTCAATCTTTTAAGACCACCTTATATTGATATTGTATCAATCAAAATTGTTTGCATGCATCTCATGAGTGGGCTTGAGTAGGGGAAGAGTAAAAATTCCGTTTTAGACCCGTTCTATTTTGTACGTGAGGCGTAATTACATTAGATACTAGACTTAATAATTATAATTTATTACAAATTTGATATTTTAGAAAGTGAAATGCAATTTTCTTGCTTTGTTTACATCAAATATTGAAAATATTACTTCCTCATATTGAAGTCTTCTTACGGAGAATATACACTACTATTTCTTTAATTTTCATTGTTTTTCGTTTTGATTATTATTAAGTTTTTTGTTATCCAAATTAAACATTCAAAAAAAACTTTACTCTTATAAAATATTCACACAGTTTGCCACAATATTCTCTTTATTTTTCAATAATACCGCACGCCAAACGCGCACCACCTCCGTCAAGCGGTAATGGTTTGTCTGATTGATTATCTGCTCCTAAATGAATGACTAAAGAGTGCCCTTTAATTTCAGAGATTTTTTTTAATCGTGGAGCAAGAACGCTCATCATAGCATACCCTTGCTTATCAACATAAAGTGCTGGTAAATCACCAAGATGACCATTGACATTATAAGGTCCTAAATGTTTTCCGGTATGTTCCGGATCATAATGTCCACCTGCGCTTCCACCAATTATGCCATCTTTTGTATCACATGAAGGATTTACATGTATATGAAAACCATGCATCCCTTCTGATAAAGTAGATAAATTAGGGATAAAAATCAAACCGTATGTGTTTTCTTCAATTTTAATGCTACCAATAGCCTTTTTTGAATTATTATATTCTAATTTATAAATATTTACTTGTGTTGATAGTGCTAATGCAGAATTTTTATGAATTAAAAATGCCATAAAAACCAATAATGATAATAATATTTTTTTCATAAAATTCCTTTATACTTATATTTAAATAAATTTTATCTATAAAAATAATCTATATTATTAAATATATATGATTGTATTAAATTGAAATTTAAGAAAAATAATTTACATAGAAATATTATTTCATTTATAACACGATAATTATTTCATCAAAAACAGAACATATAATTTGTTGATGACTTAATTATTTTTCATAGAAAAAATGACGAAAAATTTTTATTCATTATGAAATTTACAAGAGAAAGAATTATTATGATTCATATAAATTTCCCATAAAATACAGCATATACCAACACTTCCTCCCATTCCTGATCCTATCAGTGTTCCTATTATCATTCCGGCAGAAAGTGCTACTCCTATACCCATTGCGATAACTGGACCAAATCCTGGAAGAGCAATATAACCATAAGTTGCAAGAGTTGCTGCGATAGCTCCTGATATGCTACCATTTAAACCGCCAATGAAAGCAAATTCTTTAATAGAATGGCAGCACTTTTTTAATTTTTTTTCCTTACAGCTATGAACAAAAACGTTGCTGTAAGTTTTAAAATCAATCATATTTTTTTCTTTCATTTTGAATGCTAACTGTTCCTGAATAGTCAACGGATACGAAAAAATGGGACTTTTTAAATTTTACTAAAGCACGCCAGATGCCTTTGTCATCTAAACGCAATCGTTTAATATTCTCAAAACCATTTTGCATAAGACAATTTTTAACTTGTGAAGCAGTAAATGAGTTCTGACCTATTTTAGTGATATTTTGAGTAGAGCTATAGGTAAAGGCTTGACAATAAGGAAGATGAAAAACCTCACTGATTGAAGTAGTGACTGTCAACGAGACACATACAATCATTATAAAAAAAATACTTAATTTCAAAAATTTATTTAGTTTCATCTTGTCACCATTTGTTGAAACAACACTTCATTAACCTCTGTGTTACTAACAAGTTCCCAAGATGATTTTATTTTTAATAATATACTTAATGATAAAAAGTTTTGAAACTCTATTGATTAAATAAAAATGTTTTTTATTATTTATTTTCTTATTTTATATTAGTATGCTAAATATATATAATAATTTTTAATAAAAAATGATGTATAGTACTACTAATTTTACATGTTTTATTACAAAAGCTCAAATATAAATAATTTTTCTGTGGTTATTGATACCTTATTCACTTATTATTATTTGTTTATTTTACGTTATTATCCATTATTGCTCAGTAGAGCTGTTTAGATGATTTTGTTGGAAATATTTGCATAATTTCCTTGAATCCACAACCGGGATACATTCCTTCGCGCATAAATAAATTACGTAATGGTGAAAAACTATGTAACAAACCAAGCCCAACGCTTCGTATCATATGAACAGGCAACATATGAGAAAGTAGAGCAGAGTTAAGTGTATGAACAGCTCCACTTCGGATTAATATATCTGGTTTGCGGCATTTGTTATAATGCGCAACAATCATTTCAGAGTTAGAATTGGACATTTTATTGAGTAAAATATCAATCAAAGTTTGGACATCACGGAATCCTAAATTCAATCCCTGTGCCCCAATAGGGGGGAAAACATGAGCGGCTTCACCCACTAAAATTGTTCGATTAGCAGCAAAATGATAAGAAAGAAGTCCTGAAAGCGGCCATGCTTGAATTGATGTTTCTAAGCTTAGCTTTCCAAGCATTGATTGCATTTGGTTTTCGATCATTTTTGCAATTTCTTTTGGTTCTATATTCAACAATTCCTCAGCACGAGAAGGATGAACAACCCATACAAGACTAGATCTTCGCCCTGGTAAAGGAACCTGTGTAAATGGACCATGTTCTGTATGAAATTCGGTTGATGTATTTTGATGAGAAAACTCATGAGAAAAGTTGAGAACAAGTGCTTTTTGTGGATAATTCCACTGTTTGACACTTATTCCTGCTGCGGCACGTGTAAGAGAGTGACGTCCATCAGCAGCAACAACAAGTGGTGCTTGAATGACTCTATGATCAGCAAGAGTAATACATACATGGTTTTTTGTGTGATGAAAAGATTTGGCTGCCGAAACAAATCTTGTAATATTGGGCGTATGTGTAACAGCATCGACTAAAGCACTGTTCAATTTTACATTAGGTATATTATAGCCAAAAGCTTTTTCACCAATTTCAGCAGAAGAAAAATGCACCGTAGGAGCATGCACAATTCTAGAAGTTATATCTACAATTCTCATGTAGGATAAAGAAGCAGCATATTTTTGAATATTATTCCAAATATTGAGTTTTTGAAGCATGCGTACTGCAGGCATCATAAGAGCAGTTGTCCGTAATTCATCTGTATGAGCAGGGGGGCCAACAAGAAAAACAGAAAACCCCTCATGTGCAAGACTCAGTGCGGACAACATTCCCACAGGACCTGCACCAATAACAGCAATATCTTTATGCTCTTTCTTTTCAAATATCACAACGATTTGAACCTTTATCCATTGAGAAAATATTTTAACATTTCCAAATGATCACTCTCTTTTTATTATATGAAGCTCTTCTATTATAGTATGTAATAAATAATGCGATATAAAAAAGTAACCTTTTTATGATTTTTTTAAATGCTGGGTTATATCATCGGCAAAAAATGGCGTATTGATAGATGGTTGAAGACTTTAAAAACGAGGATAAGAAAACCTTGAAACGTAAACTAACAAAGAAAATCAAAACAAATGCTAAATTATTACGCCATAAAAAAGTAACAATGCCACAAGCAAAGGCTTTTTCTGTTCATTTACTAACAGCTTCGGGATCATTTTTAGCGTTTCTTTCTCTTATATCAGCCTCTCAAAAAGAATGGACAGCTATGTTCTGTTGGCTTGGGCTTGCACTTCTCGTCGATGGTATAGATGGACCAATTGCACGCAAACTTGATGTTAAATACGTTCTTCCAACATGGTCTGGAGAGCTGTTAGATAATATTATTGATTACGTGACTTATGTCTTAATTCCTGCTTTTGCACTCTATCAAAGTGGTTTTATGGGGGTAGGGTTATCGTTTTCATTGAGTGCAATTATTGTTATTTCATCTGCTATTTATTATGCAGATACTAGCATGAAAACCAAAGAAAACTTTTTTAAAGGATTTCCTGTTGTTTGGAATATGATGATTTTTACGCTTTTTGTCGTAAGACCGGGAGAGTGGATTACTTTTATCATTATTGTTTTATCGGCGATTATATCTTTTTTGCCAATTTATTTTATCCATCCAGTAAGAGTCCTTCGTTTACGCAGAGTTAATTTTCCAATTTTTCTCTTATGGTGTTTTTTTGGTGTTTCTGCATTCTTTTATCAACTAGAGGCTCCCTCTTGGGTTAAAATAGGAATTTCAGTAACAGGATTTTATATATATTGTATTGGCGCAATCATGCAAATATTTCCTCAACTTGGGGCAAAAAATATAAAAAAACAATAAATAGTTGTTTTAAGAAGGGTGTAAGATGCAAATTGATTTTGGAGCAGATGATGATATTTCTTTTACGAAAGAAGGGCGTGCTGGTATTATAAAGCTCACACGCCCTTCAGCATTAAACGCTCTGAATCAACGAATGGTTTCAGCTTTAAAAAAAGCTCTCAGGACATGGGAAATAGATGATAATGTTTCTTGTGTTTTAATTGAAGGGGAGGGGCGTGCTTTTTGTGCTGGTGGAGATGTTGTAGAAATCTACCATATGGGGAAAAGTGCCTCTGCTTGTCAATACTTTAGTGATGAATATAGTTTAAATGCTTATATTAAACATTTTTCAAAGCCCTACATTTCTTTCTTAAACGGTATTTGGATGGGAGGAGGGGTAGGTATTTCTCTCTATGGTTCGCATCGAATTGTTACAAAAAATACAGTTTTTGCTATGCCAGAAGGTGCAATTGGATTTTTTCCAGATGTAGGTGCAAGTTTTTTCTTACCATCTCTTCCCAATCATTTTGGCATCTATCTTGCATTAACGGGCGCACGCATAAAGTGGGGAGATTGCTTAAATTTAGGATTAGCAACACACGCCGTTGCTGAAATTGAATTCGATATGATTAGAAAAGCTATTATTGAGCAAGGAGATCCTACTTTAGCTTTAAACGAGCGAGCAATTACAAAAGACTATGAAACGAGTCATGAAACACGTTGTATTATTAACACTTGTTTTAGTGCACATACCTTAGAAGAATGTCTTGAGTTGCTACATAAAAAAAGTAATGAAGGTATTTTATTTGCTAAAGAATGTTATGATATTTTGCAGTCACGTTCTCCGATAAGTTTAAAAGTTATCTGGAAACAAATGAAACAAAATTCATCTCAAACGTTGGAAGATTGTATGAAAATTGAAAACCGTATTGCACATCATATGATTAATTCACATGATTTTCATGAAGGTATACGTGCTATGTTAATCGATAAGGATAAAAGACCTCAATGGCAGCCAGATAAACTTTCAAATGTGACAGATGAAATGGTAGATTCTTACTTCCAACCTGTTGAGCAAGAGTTATTATTGTGAAAAATAATTCACACAAACGGATTTCAAAAATCAATTTAATCTATAACTGTTATTTACGGTTTTTGGCACTCATTTGCTTAGTCCTAGGTATTTGTTATTGGATACGCCTTGTTGGTGTTTTTCCAGGTATTCTATGGCGTTTTGATCTTATGCCTTGGCAGTGGCAAGTTGCATCAGCTATATTGGCTATTCTCTATCCTATTGCCTTAGTTGGACTTTGGATGTATTCATTATGGGGTATCATTGTGTGGTGCATTGCAGCATTGATTGAAGCAATAACAATATATTATTCTGATTTTATTTATCAGCCATTTGTACCGTTATTTCATGGAATATTGTTTTTAGCTTTCATAATACTACAAATTGTGATGATTTTTTTTAAAAGAGTAAAAAATAAAAAAACATCGTGATTGAAATTTTCGAGCCAGAATAACAGGCTCGATTTTCAATCATACAACTTCAAAGGTCATCAAGTTTTTAAAAGTAGCTCACCACAGTTTTCAAACATACGTTCCTCAAAGTGCTAATGCTAGTGCTAGATATACTCCTTCCATAAAGTTCCATAATATAGATTATGCGATAATACGATACAGAAAAATAAAGCAAACCCTACTTTAAAACATAAATCATATTTATAATCGTACAACTCACTTTTTAAAAAAAATTATGGTAATGGCGATAATAATTGAACCGCACATTAAAATATTCGGTCTTTGAGAATATTCCTCAAAGACCAAAATAGTTGTGATGAAATTACGTCGTATAAATAATAAAAATTACTGTACTATTTTACAACGTTTCATACGTGCAAGATCACTCAAAACAGCATTACGATTATTTAAAGCTGAAATTTCATTACTTTCACTTGATTTTACATCCATAAAAAACAAAGCAGGTACAAATACAACACCTGCTGCTGCTAAGGCCACGTTTTTATTTCTTGCTTTAGAACGCTCTGCAATTGTATCATTAATCTGACGTTTATTAGCAAAAAACTCCCGTTGAATATCGGCACAACTCATTGATCCGTCATGTAATGTTGTCGTTGAAATGTTTTTTTCTAAACGCCCTCCACATGCTGTCAAGGAAACCGCTAAAACCACAATACATACACCCCGCTTAAAATTCTTATACATAAAAGCCTCATTTTTGACATAAAAAAGCACTAAATATGTCAAAATTGAAATAAAATAAAGGATAAATCTAAAAGTATTTTATTTAACTTAAAATATTGCACATAATAAGCTTACGTATCTGTTTCAAAAGTAAGACCTTGATATGCAGGTTTTACATGGGATGGAACATAATTTATAACCTTGTTGTAATCCAGCGATCTATCCATATGTGTAAGTATTGCTTGTTTTGGCTTTAAATATTCTATCCATTGTAATGCTTGATCAACAGAAAAATGACTCGGATGGGATTTAAATTGAAGAGCTTCAATGATGAGAACATCCAAATCCATTAATTTGGATAAAGTTTTTTCAGGAAATTCACTAACATCCGTACAATAGGCAACATTCCCAATCCGAAAACCTAAGGAATGAATGTTTCCGTGGTGTTGTAAATATGTATTGACGCTTATTGCTCCGCCCTGCCCATGAATAATAAATTGGCTATCTTCATTGATAAGATGCTCTTTTAAAATGGGAGAATAAGATGAAGCTTTTGGTGTTTGAAAACAATATCCGAAAGCACTTTTGAGATGCTCTAGTGTAAATCTGTCGGCATAGATATCTATTAAACATTTTTGTGCAAGTGCATAGCTGCGTAAATCATCAATACCGTGGATATGGTCTGCATGAGAATGTGTGTAAAGAGCAGCATCAAGATGGCTTACACGCGCATCAATCATTTGTGAGCGAAAATCTGGACCTGTATCAATAACGATTGTTGTTTTGTCTCCTGAAGGTTTAATACGTTCAACTAATAAAGAACTTCTGTAGCGTTTATTTTTAGGGTTATTCGGATCACATGTTCCCCAATCACCATTGGGTCGTGGCACTCCTGGAGAAGGACCACAACCTAATATTGTAAATCGGTATTGATCACACATATCTTTTGCCTTATTTCATTTTACTAAATAAACGAAAAGCGTTACGCGTTGTTATTTGAGCTGTTTCTTCAATGCTTAAGCCAATTGTTTCAGCCAAAACAGCTGCTGTATAGCATACAAAAGATGGTTCATTTGTTTTTCCCCGATGGGGACTAGGTGCTAAGAATGGAGCATCTGTTTCCACTAACAAATGCTCATGGGGCACAATTTTTGCTATTTCACGGATTTCAAGTGCATTTTTAAAAGTAAGAATACCTGAAAAAGAAATATAACCACCAAGTTCGATTCCAGCACGAGCAAGTTGTATTCCAGACGAATAACAATGAAGGATAAAGGGGAAAACTCCTTCTTTTATCTGTTCACGTAATATTGTCTCCATATCGATATCGGCATTGCGTGAATGTATAACAAGAGGAATCTGTGTTTCTCGAGAAGCAATGATATGTTCTTGAAAAACTTTCTTTTGCTCTTCTGGTGTAGAATAATCATAATGATAATCAAGCCCCCCTTCCCCAAACGCAACAATTTTAGGGTGATTCGAGAGCTGTATAAGCTCTTCCGCTGTAATATTTTGTTCTTCATGCGCATGATTGGGGTGTGTTCCAACAGAACAAAAGACTTGATCATAGCTTTGCGCAATGGCTAACAGCTTATCTAACTTATGAACATGGGTTGAAATTGTTATCATACGTTTAACGTCAGCATCTAAAGCCCGTTGGATAACATTATCCAAATCTTGTGAAAAATCTTCAAAATCAAGATGACAATGTGTATCAATCAACATGATAAGTATCTTCTTTCTTCAAGATATAACGAGGAAAAATCGGTTCTGGTGGTGGAAGATCAAGCCCTTCTTGAATTTTTGAGTGACTTATATGATACAATAACCGATCATCTTCAGCAACCGCAAGGCTATCAAGAAGTTTCGCTGCTGATTGGGGTATGAAAGGTAAAAGCATAATTCCTATTCTCCGCAAGATTTCTACAGTGATATAAAGAACTGTAGAAAATCGCTCTTGGTCATTTTTACGTAAACTCCAAGGTTGTTCGTTGGCAAAATAGCGATTGGCATCTGCTACAATTGAAAAAATAGCTGAAAGTGCTAAATGCATACTATAAGAAGACATAGCTTGATGTACAGTTTCAAGTACTTGAAGAGATTGTTCTAAAAGCTGTTTATCTTGAGCTAAAAATGAAGTTGGTCTCGGGACTTGTGCATTACAATTTTTGGCAATCATAGACAAACAGCGCTGTGCTAAATTACCAAGATCATTAGCAAGATCAGCATTAATACGGTTCACAAGGCTTTCATGGCTATAACTACCATCTTGTCCGAATGGTACTTCACGGAGAAGGAAATAACGGACCTGATCAAGACCATAATGATCAACCATTTCAAAAGGATCAACGACATTTCCAATAGATTTTGACATTTTTGCACCACGATTAAGTAAAAAACCATGTGCAAAAATATTTTTAGGCAATTCAATTCCAGCAGACATTAAAAATGCCGGCCAATAAACTGCATGAAAACGAATAATATCCTTACCAATAATATGCGTATTTGCAGGCCAAAAATCACGTTTTTTTGAATTTTCATTGAAAAAACCAATTGCTGATAGATAATTTGTAAGCGCATCAACCCAGACATACATCACATGCTTTGGATTCTCAGGAACAGCAATGCCCCAGTTAAAACTTGCGCGTGAAATAGAGATATCTTTTAAACCTGATTTTATAAAACTTATAATTTCATTACGCCGCTCAAGTGGAGCAATAAAATCAGGATGTTTTTCATAATATTCAAGAAGAGCCTTTTCATAATGAGAAAGTCTAAAAAAATAACTTTCTTCTTCATTCCATTCAACTGGAGAGCCTAATTCTTTCTCACGGCGGATGTTGTCTGGTCCAATTTCCGTATCTTTTTCTTCATAATAGGCTTCTTGGCGAACCGAATACCACCCCGTATAACGACCGAGATAAATATCGCCATTTGCTTCCATCTTTTTCCAAATTTCTTGACAAGCTTGGTAATGGCGTTCTTCTGTCGTACGAATAAAATCATCGTTAGAACAATTTAATACTGCAAGCATTTTTTGAAACACAGCACTATTACGATCTGCAAGTTGCTGAGGTGTCATACCTAATGCTGCTGCGGTTTGTTGCATCTTTAGACCATGCTCATCTGTACCAGAAAGAAAAAATACATTTTTTCCGTTTAATCGTTGAAAGCGGGCTAAGACATCGCTTGCAATTGCACTATAGGCATGTCCAATATGTGGGGCACCATTAGGATAAAAAATGGGAGTTGTTATGTAATATGTGTCACGCATGTCATACTCGTTGTAAAACGCTATAAATAAAAGATATAAAGATATAATGACATAACGTCTGTTCATCGTATTGTCACGGAAAAACTAATCCTCATGAATGATCTTATGAACTTTAAAAAGTAAGTTAATAACAAACTGCTTTTTATCGAGATTAAACAGTTGT
Source organism: Bartonella sp. MR100HLJHH (assembly GCF_042194215.1). Lineage (NCBI taxonomy): Bacteria > Pseudomonadati > Pseudomonadota > Alphaproteobacteria > Hyphomicrobiales > Bartonellaceae > Bartonella > Bartonella sp. MR100HLJHH. Next base: position 52,468 of record NZ_JBHIMR010000008.1, on the reverse strand, counting down.
ATTTCCTCTATTTCTTGATGAATCTCTTGCCATTTTTCCGCATATTTTTTTGAGAGAAATAAGTCACCCTTTTCAACGAGCATGATAGCTTTTTTTTGAATTTTATTAAGAATTTCATCACAAAATTGTTGAAATTGGAATGTAGAAGAAACAGATGAAAATGTTTGTGCAAGAGTATGTACAATCGTTGCGTTACAAACAGGTTTCTCTAAGAGAGCATCAATTGTTTTAATAATTTCAAGACCGTCATGGCAGATAAGTAAAGCAGCTTTTCGAGGACTTCCTTTAGATTTTTTAATAATTATTTCAATTGTTTTCTCATCAGGTAAGTTCTGATTGGCAAAAATATGTATAATAACTTTTTTCATTTCATCGTTATTCAACGGACGAAAAGAAATTTTTTGACACCGTGAGTGGATTGTTGGAAGCAATTTTCCTGAAGAATGCGCGATAATAACAAATAACGTTTTTGAAGGTGGTTCTTCAAGTATTTTGAGAATTGCATTTGCTGCATTTCTATTCATATCATCTGCAGAATCAATAATAACAATACGCCATCCATTATCTTGCGATGTTCGGCTTAAAAAATGCATAATATCACGGACATCATCAACGAGTATTCCTGTTTTAAACTTTTGCGTTTTTACATCAAATCGACGTGAAATATACAAAAGACCAGGGTGACTTCCTTGTGTAATTTGGCGCCATGGAGTAGAATAAGGATCGGGTTTCAAGAAAGCCTCCTGTTGAGAACTTAAAATGTTCCAAGCAAGATGAAAGGCTAAAGTAGCTTTTCCAATCCCATATTCTCCTTCAAATAACAATGCATGATGCAAACGCTCTTCTTTAAGCATTTGTGTCAAAAAATGACGAACATCCTCATGACCAAAGACAACATCATTCTGGGATGGTGATAAAATTGTATCAATATCATCATATTGGCGTAAGATATTTACATTACTCATGAAAGCTTATCCAACAATACCTGATGACAAATATTTTTTATTTGATGTGCAACCGCTTCCACTGAGCCAGTAGCATCAATGACTCGAAATCTATGGGGTTCCTGTTTGGCCAATTGAAGAAAAGCTTGACGCCTTTGTTCTTGAATTTCCAACTGATCTTTTTCAAAATAATCAATTTCTTCTGTTTCTTTTCTTCGTAAATTTGCACGTTTCATACCACACATTGCTGGCATATCTAATAAAAATGTTAAATGGGGCAAGATACCATTGAGTGCAATACACTCTAAAACAGCAAGAAGAGAAGAACTGACTGTATCATTGAGTCCTTGATAAACGCGTGTAGAATCAATAAAGCGGTCACATAAAACGATTTTACCTTTTTGCAAAGAAGGCGCGATAACCTCGGTAACATGGTCGACACGTGCGGCTGTAAACAAAACAGCTTCAATCAACGGTCCATAATGTTGCGCCTGCCCTGACAATAAAATATGCCGGATTGCTTCTGCTCCTAGCGTTCCCCCTGGTTCTCGTGTTGTGACAACATCATAACCTTGGTGTGAGAGAGACTCAGCAAGTAAAGAAATCTGCACCGTTTTTCCTACCCCGTCCCCTCCTTCGAATGTAATAAAATAACCTGACACGTATGACCTTAACCTTATTAGCACGTAACTACAAATATTTCCGTAACCATCCAATTGTTATTTCATAGAATGCATTTTTTACTTTTGCAAAGAAACTTCCTTCCTGAACATTCATTCCGGCAAAAACTGGTTTTTCCAGAAGAACCTTTTTATCTTCTAAAATTTGAATAACGCCAACTGATTGTCCAGAAACGATAGGAGCTTTCAATGGACCATGATATTTAATTTTTGCTTTAACATTTACTTTTTTTTCATTCGAAAGCATAAAACTTATTGGTTTTTTAACAATGAGTGGAACAAAATTTTGCGTACCACCATAAACAGAAGCACGACCAACCGTTTCTTCTTTTATGAAAATCGTTTTGAGATCAAATGCTGTCATTCCCCATTGAAGAATGCGTTCTATTTCTTTTGTATATTTTTTACCATCTTGCAAACCATTGATTGCTAAAAAAAGACGTCGATGATTTTTAGAAATGGTGGCAACCATTGAAAAACCTTCTTTTTCACTGTAGCCAAAACCAAATCCTTCTACACCAATTTCCTTAGAAATAAGAGGGTTTTTATTACGTTGAAAAATATTATTCCACGTAAAATGAGGCTCACGATAAAGTGCATAATAATCCGGATATTCCTGAACAATATGACGTGCTAATATAATCATATCACGCACGGTTACAAATTGTCCATCTTCGGGTAGCCCTGTTGCGTTAACAAAATGACTCTGAGATAATCCGACTATTTTCGCGCGCTGATTCATCAGTTTTGCAAAATGAGCCTCATGTCCAGATATTCCTTCAGCAAGAATAATAGCAGCATCATTTCCATTCATAATAATTAAACCACGTAAAAGATCAGAAACACTGATTTCTGTCTTTATCTTTGCAAACATAGTGGTTGTACCGGAAGGTGCTCCACCTTTACGCCAAGCATTTTCACTGACCTTGAATTTCTGCGTACTCTTTAACATTCCCTCCTTTAAGTGATGAAATACGACTTCCACTGTCATCAATTTTGCTAATGAAGCAGGAAAAAAAGGAATATCACTTTGTTTTTCATAAAGTATTGTCCCTGTATCATCATCGAGTAACAACAATTGTGATGCAGAAATTTGAAAACCTTCTGCTCTCCCCCACGTGTCAAATGCCAATATCCCCCATAAAGTCAATAAGATCCTTAATGTTGTATACATAGCTTCTCCTCCCATCCCAAAGATCAACATAAAGAATCTTATATAGGAAAAAACTTTTTTATTTCCGCAAATTGAGGAATTATTGACAACTCAAGAAAAGACTTTATTTTTATTCAACTTTATCAAAAGTAATATGATGAACTTTTTATCTTCTACATAGGTTTAGTTTAATATTTTAAAGTATACAAAGACAAAAATATTTTTAAGTTTTTTGTTTTATATTTATAGTACATTGTTTATTATAAAAATTATAATATTTTAACTTATATATTATTAAAAATGCTGTAAGATTTCTTCGTTATATTTCTTTTCATATTGAATTTAATAAAATTCGCTTACTTACGCGTCATAAGTAAAGTTCGTATATGGATAAAAATTATTAAAAAAGAGAATAAAAATACCTCTTATCAACCTCTCAAGTGTTAAAAATTATCGCACAAAACATTGGAGGTTTACAAAGTGTACGATGGTGTCGGTTTATATCTTCATAAGTGTAAAGATAGTGATGTCTAAAGGCGTTACCAATCATACCATTCATAGGCGCTATCGTAAAATAGGCTTGTAACGTGTTGAAATATTTCCCTTTTAAATAAGTACGTGAATTGGCAATGTATGTGTATTTTGTTTGAGACGCTCTGTTTCTCGTGAGGGGACTTACTCCATTAAAGAACATGATAAACAAAAGCATGAAGTAATGCATAATCTCTTCATAAGATATTACCGTGGATGCTTTTTGGAAAGCTGCAAAACCGAATCAAAAGAAAATATTTTTCAAGCTTTTTATTCCTATCAAATTGATTGTATAGTTGCTTTGGAGATTACACAAACAGACTGATACAATAATCTCCCCTCGTCTAGCAAAAGCTATTACAGCAAGAAAAGTACGCGCTTTATTAAAGCAAGAAATATCATAAAACGACGAATAGACCAGTAATGGAGCGGAAAGAACGTATTGAATTTATAATAGCACCCAACCACGCTTTTTTAAAAGGACAACGCGCTTTAAGATGAAAACCTTCCACTAAATCCGTAAGTTCTTATCTTTTTTACTAGAGAATTATATAGATAAAAAATCAACGCATATTTTCTTAAAACAGTTGTAGCCAATTGACCTTTGTTTTTTTGTTTAGCTTATTTATAGAAGCAACTTGATCGAATGGCATCGGCTTATCAACCATGATAGGACCAATTTCTGGCAATTTAACTGCAACAGTTTTATTACGTTGTTCCTGTTCAACAGCAGCTGCTTTAGCTAATCCTTCTTTGTTTCCTGTATTGCGCTTGTCTTTTAACAAAACAGTTTCTCTTTTTTTCGAAACATTTTCTGACGCTAATGAATACGAGGCAGCATTTCCAGGAGTATAAGAGGCCATTAAATATGCACCATCATAATAGCCAACGGGTGCTTCAGCAATATATTCTACCTTAACATCTGCAACCCCCCTATCTACATACCCCAGTATTGCCGCAGCTTGCCTTGATAAATCAATGATTCTGTCTTTCATAAAAGGTCCGCGATCATTCACTCTAACAATGATTGAAGATCCATTTTTCAAATTAGTAACACGAGCATAGCTAGGTAAAGGCATTGTAGGATGAGCAGCAGTCAAAAGATTCATGTCATAAATTTCACCGTTGGCAGTTAAACGCCCATGAAAATCTGAACCATACCATGATGCTTCGCCAACACGTTTATAAGTTGGATCATTTTGAGGATAATACCACTTTCCTTTTATTTGATAAGGTTTACCAACAACAGCTCGTCCACGCTTTTTTTCTTCCGATTGATTCTTCTTATTGGATACTTGTTGAGGTAGTACAGAAGTGTTTACGTCAATTGGTTTATTATGATAGGAATCTTTTATTGAAAAATTCATAGTTTGGCTTGCGCAACAAGATACCAGTGACTGAGAAATGACGATCATAGAAAACAATTGAAGTGATGGTTTAATAATAAAAGTAAATTTCTTTTTTCTATTTGAAGGCATCTATTCAGTCCACTTATTTCTGTTAAGTACTACTGTAAAAACCACGTCACGCTTTTTATATGCGACGGAAGAATTTACGTTTTTAAATGATTTCCCTCGCGCATATACCACCCTTGAATTGGCTCCTTTTATCAAGAAATTAACACATTGTTAACCTTTTTATGATTTTTGTAAGAAATAAATGTACTATAGTAGATGTTTAAAAGAATGAAAATTAAACAAATCAACATCTTATAGAAAAGTTATTTCATAATATAAACTGTGAATAAGTGGTGATTTTAGCAACTTGTTTTGCGAATCATGTAATGCAGTAGGTATTAAAAAATCAATCTATGGATTGAGAAAAGGAGCAACCACATTTTCTGCCAACGCAGGTACAACCGTATCGTAAGCTTAAAGCTCTTTATTTTGGACAGGAGACAGCATAGCATCGCTCTATTCCAAAACATCTGATAGAAAATGACTGATTATAGAATCAATAAAAAACTTCAAAAAGAATCAAAACGAGAAAGATTCTTAAATTTTTGTATAGTCTATTGATATTATTTAAATTTGGTGAGCGCGCAGGGATTCGAACCCTGGACCTACTGATTAAAAGTCAGTTGCTCTACCAGCTGAGCTACGCGCTCTCACACAAGCTATCTAGTTTGTAGACTATCTAATTTGCAGAAAGTGAAGGGAACATACGGTTGACTTTTCATTTGGTCAACACCTTTTGAAGAAAAATATTATTATTTTCTTCAGTTATCAATAATTTTCCGTTTTCCCCTCCTTTTTTCATCATTGTATAGATACTCTTTAATCTTCTTTTTGAAGTTTCAATCAAGGAACAATTTCATTGCAAAATATTGCATAGATTCGGAGCGCTAAAATTATAAGAAATTACCCTCCTTCCCTCACATGGGTTGTTGAGCATAATGGATAGAGAAAAAATACCTTTTACTATAATATTATTTTTATATCTTCATATTTTAGTTTTCAATTTTCAAATATGAATACAGATTTACAATATAACATATTGATTTATAACAATTTATAATTTCATCACTTGAGTGAGAGAATAAAACTATAAAAAAGAAATGAAAATACCTTTTATACCTCCTTTCAATAACCAAAAATTATCTCAACATTAGGGTTCAGCAAAATAGTATATAGCGGTTGGTACGTTAGACCTGAAAATGGGACAATGAGCAACAATGGCATTTTGAGGGTATGATTTTTATTCATGCATAATGAATATATAACGAAAGCCAATTTATCCTATAGAATAAAACAGACATAAAATTCAGTCTCATTGAAAGTATCCCGAATGACTATAAATTATGCTCACTATTATAGCTGTAGATAATTTTACTTAAAAAAAGCAGAAATAATATGCAGTGTGCAAAATGATCTAAATACCCATAGAGTGTTCTAAATATATAAAATGCCTTCTAATTAACTTTTTTATATCAAGAAATTACAAAATACGTAGATATATTTTTAGAAGAAAAGGATAACACTGGTCATAAAATTTAGTGTTGGATAATCCAGTCAGAGCTATAAAGTATTTTTATACATTGTTTAATATTAATGTAGATATATAATATATAAATAATAATTTCATAAAATTCTTAAAGTAAGTTTTATATAAATAATAATTTAAATATGTCTATAAATAAACATATTGCTTCATTAACTTAACTTATAGGATCAAAAATAAAGAAAATAATTTTGATTTGGCGGAAAAAAAATTGTAAAATTGTTATATATACATGTATTTTTACTTTACTCCTTTTTTATTATTTTGATTGGAATATTGAATGCTAACATGTAAACAATATGAGCTACTCTTGTTTATTCATAACCATACAAAAGAAACTGGTGTTCCTCCTTCTTTTGAAGAAATGAAAAATGCATTAGAACTTTCTTCAAAGTCTGGTATTCATAAGCTCATTATAGCCTTAGAACAACGAGGGTTTATACGTCGTTTACCCAATCGCGCTCGTGCAGTGGAGGTGATTCGACTCCCTGAGAAAATAACATTTAACCTTTCTTTAGCACGTAAAATTTCTCCCAGTATGATAGAAAAAAATAAAAGGGAAATATCAAAAAACTTGAGTAACCTTGACAACTTTGATGAAGAAGAAAAAAAAAATATCACCATTCCTATTATGGGACGTATTTCTGCGAGCGTGCCCGCCTCTGCTATACTGCAACAAATAAACACTCTTTCTCTCCCACGCAATATGGTTAATACAGGTGAGCACTACGCATTAGAAGTTAAAGATGATTCTATGATGGAGGCTGGTATCCTTAATAAAGATACGATCATTGTGAAACGTCAAAATACAGCAATAACAGGTGAAATTATTGTTGCGTTTATTGATAAAAAAGAAGCCACATTAAAACGTTATCGACGCAAAGGAGCTTCTATTGCATTAGAAGCCGCAAATCCTCATTATGAAGCACGTACATACGAATCCGAACGTGTAGAAATACAAGGCAAACTTACCGGACTTATTCGCAAATATTAAAAATAAACCTTATAGTACGCGATAGATATCGCAATAAGGAGTTGTTGAGTATTTTTTTATTGTGCCACACGCAGTTGACTTCCTCTCCACTGCCAAAGGATGCCCCAATTCGGTCTATAAACAGTCCAGATCCTTATCGAGCGGGTTTCATTTTTCCTTCCCTACATCTCCTTCACTTACGCAAGGAGCGACAAGTAAGCTTTAAAATATTCACCACGTACTTTATAAAAGAACTTGAATGCTTTGAAGGAAGCAACCTTATATCATCGTCCTCAATGACAGAATTTTACGATATAAATTGTATGCATGCATAAAAACACATAAAATTTTGTAGAAAAAAATCAAATAACTTTGTAACAGATTTTATTGCATAGGTATAAAAATAAAGAACATTATTTTTCAGTTATAAAAGTGTAACTCAATCATTCACAATAATTGTAGGATCATCATGGTAGCACCTCGTATTAGTTTTGTCTCCCTCGGATGCCCAAAAGCACTCGTAGATTCTGAGCGAATTATTACACGCCTTCGCTCTGAAGGGTATGAAATTTCACGTCAACATCAAGGAGCTGATGTCGTTATTGTGAATACCTGTGGCTTTCTTGACTCGGCAAGGAGAGAATCATTAGCCAATATTGATGAAGCTCTCAAAAAAAATGGAAAAGTTATTGTAACGGGGTGTCTTGGTGCTGATCCTGATGTTATTCGCCAAACGTATCCTAATGTATTGGCTATTACAAAACCGCAAGCTTATGAAAGTGTTATAGAAGCTGTTCATACAGCAATTCCTCCTGTTCATGATCCTTTTCTTGATTTAGTTCCTCCCCAAGGTATTCGTTTAACACCTCGCCATTACGCCTACCTAAAGATTTCTGAAGGATGCTCTAACCAGTGTAGTTTTTGTATCATCCCTACTCTGCGTGGTGATCTCACTTCACGTCCCATCAGCGATGTTCTTCGTGAAGCTGAAAAACTCGTGCAAGCGGGTGTAAAAGAACTTTTAGTTATTTCACAAGATACGAGTGCTTATGGTATTGATCTAAAATATCTCGAAAATTCTTGGAAAGATCGTACAATAAAAACAAAATTCTTTGATCTTTGTCGCGAACTAGGCGATATGGGTATTTGGATACGTATGCATTACGTTTATCCTTATCCCCATGTTGATGAAGTTATCGAACTTATGGCTGCAAAAAAAATTCTTCCTTATCTGGATATTCCTTTTCAGCATGCATCACCAGCTATTTTGCGTCATATGAAGCGTCCTGCACTCATAGAAAAAACAAACCGTAGAATTGAAAAATGGCGAAAAATATGCCCAGATCTTACTTTGCGGTCAACATTTATTGTTGGTTTTCCTGGCGAAACGAATGAAGATTTTAATATACTCCTAGAATGGCTAGAAGAAGCAAAAATTGAACGCGCTGGGTGCTTTAAATATGAAGAGGTAAAAGGAGCCGTCGCAAATGATTTGGGATTAGAAAATATTCCTGAAGAGGTGAAAGAAAATCGCTGGCATCGTTTTATGGCAAAACAACAACAAATTTCTACACATCTTTTAAAGAAAAAAATTGGAAAAAGACTCCAAGTGCTTATCGATGAAAGTCAAGGAAAAGTTGCCAAAGGACGTAGTCAATACGATGCTCCAGAAATAGATGGTGTTGTCCATATATCATCACGACGCCCGTTGCGTGTTGGTGAATTTGTCAGCGTTAAAATTGAACAGTCGGATGCCTATGATCTTTATGGTGTAGCAGTTTGAAAATTTAACTTCTTCCCTGTCCTCAATGATGAAGATTTCTATCAGCATTGGTTTATAAAAAGATCGGCTACTCACAATCGAACTTGATCACTTATGTAACTCACTTCATGAGAATTTACGAGCAATCCTCGCCCTGAATGTTTGCTATACACTCCACAAATACCAAGCAGTTATATATTCTCTTAATTTAATGCCTTAAATGAGGTGACGGCGGCGCAAAAGAATAAAATCCTCAAGGTTCACCATTTTTACTTAACAAAAGAGAAAATCGACAATCGTACTATTTTCCCATTTTTCATATTGCGACAGTCATTAGTTAGTGAAAGGAAACTTTTTTCAATAGTGTCTTAATAAATAAGTATCTTATCTTAAACTCTTTGAACTTATTTTTTTAAATATCTAATCTTTATTAACAGGTCTTAAAATCAAAGAATTTCTTATCAAGCAAATGACTTGGGCGTACATTTGTTAAAGCGCGAATCATCGTATCTTTACGTCCTGGCATTTGTCTTTCGATATTTTTCAGCATTTCTTTCATTGCATTACGTTGTAAACCATCTTGACTACCGCAAAGATTACAAGGAATAATCGGAAATTGCATTGCTTGAGAAAATTTTTCCATATCTTCCTCAGCTGCATAAACAAGAGGACGTAACACAAAAAGATCTCCTTCATCATTTTTAAGTTTTCCAGGCATGGCAGCTAATCGGCCACCGTGAAACAAATTCATAAAAAATGTTTCTAAAACATCATCACGATGATGACCTAAAACTAATGCAGAACATCCCTCTTCACGTGCAATACGATAGAGATTACCACGTCGTAATCGAGAACAAAGTGAACAATATGTCTGCGACTCTGCCAATTTATCTGTAACAATGGAATAAGTATCCTGATATTCAATACGATATGGAATTTTATAAGAACTTAAAAAGTCTGGAAGAATATGCTTAGGGAATCCAGGTTGCCCTTGATCAAGATTACAGGCAAGAATTTCAACGGATAAAAGACCTCGCCACTTTAAGTCTAAAAGAAGCGCTAATAAACCATAAGAGTCTTTTCCACCCGATAAAGCAACAAGCCATTTTTTTCCTGTAGAGAGCATAGAAAAATCATCCAAAGCTTGTCGCATATGACGCAAAAGTCGTTTGCGCAATTTATTAAATTCTACGCTTGAAGGAGCAACACGAAACATTGGATGACAATTATCTGCTTCGCTTATTAAAGGATCATCTCTCCCTTCGTTTTCTTCTATTGCCTGATATTCAACTGAAACATCATTCATAATACCATATCCTGCACAATAAACAGCTCGTTTTGCAAAGATAAAAACAAATATTAAAGCAAGCTTACATTTATGTTTTTTGAATTTATAAATTAGATACACAAAAAAGAAATGGAACTATATAAGTCTATGACTATAAAACATAGCAATAAACTTAATATAGAACCATTCACAAAAAGCACTTATTAACTTCAGAGATTGTAAAAATAACACAATATTTTGAAGTTATAATAATAGAAGAGAAAAATAATTTCTCTTGCAGAAAAATTATCGAGAATAAAATTCAACAACCAAATTAGGTTCCATTTGTACAGCATAAGGAACATCTGCAAAAGCAGGAATACGTGTAAAGGTTGCTTTCATCTGTTTATGATCTGCTTCAATATAATCAGGGACATCACGTTCTGCCAATTGCACTGATTCTAAAACTAAAACAAGTTGTTTTGATTTTTCCCGAACCTCAATAACATCACCAGGTTTACAACGATAAGATTGAATATTTGTGCGCCGACCATTTACACTAACATGACCGTGATTGATAAATTGGCGAGAAGCGAAAATCGTAGGCACGAATTTTGCACGATAAACAACAGCATCCAAACGTGCTTCTAACAAACCGATAAGATTTTCACCAGTATCACCCCGTCGACGAGCAGCCTCTTCATAGGTCTTATGAAATTGTTTTTCTGAAATATCTCCATAAAACCCTTTCAATTTCTGTTTAGCGCGCAACTGCACCCCATAGTCAGAAAGTTTTCCTTTACGACGCTGTCCATGCTGACCTGGACCATAATCACGACGATTGACAGGAGATTTCGGACGACCCCAAATATTTTCTCCCATACGACGGTCAATTTTATACTTTGTTGTTTCGCGTTTACTCATCGCATTTCCTTATAAAATAAAACACGAGATCTCAAGACCCCAAGGAAACGCGCCCTCCTCTGCCTTTAAATACTAAAGACTGACAGAATACCTTAACATATCAATATGCAAAGTTATCCACGGGACACGTCAATTAATGCTATTTTCTTGAAAAAATAGCCAGATCATCATTATTGGTCTTACAACCCAAAGTCAACTCCTTTCATGAGTTTTAAGCCAAATCCTTTAAACAAATTCTCCGTTAAAGAAGTGATATTTTTCGATGTTAACAACGCAAAATCTTGATATTTCTTTATATATTGATCGTGTACTTTTTCCGACAGTGGTAATAATGATCTGATATGTTTGGCAATCGCTTTCGCCGGATCAATCCACTCAACGGACCATAAAGCATGTTCACGAAAGAAGTTAATCAAAAAAGGATAATGTGTGCAGGCTAAAACAATAACATCAGTATATTGTCCATTTTTTTCCACAAAACATGGTAGGATTTCTTTTCTTAACTCTTCTGAATCGATAGATTTTCCCCGTAAATAATCTTCAGCAAATCCAGCCAGCTTTTTACTTCCCACAAGTTGAACATGACACTGTCCAGCAAAAGAATTAATTAATTCATTTGTATAGGCACGTTTCACTGTTCCAGGAGTAGCTAATACGGAAATAAAACCAGATTTTGTTTGTTCAGCAGCTGATTTAATTGCAGGAACCGTTCCTACAAAAGGGACATGAGAAAAATTCTGTCGTAAATCTGCCATCATCAGTGTAGAAACGGTGTTGCAAGCAATCACACATAAGGCTGGATTGTAGCGTGTTAAAAGATTTGTAAAAATCTTTAAAATACGCTCTTTCAAAATATTTTCTTTCCAATTTCCATAAGGAAATCCTGCATCATCAGCAACATAGATAAATTGCATTTCAGGGATAAGAATACGTGCCTCCCTGAACACTGTTAAACCACCAATACCGCTATCAAAAAAAAGAACAGGTCGTTCATCCATTAGTTTTCACACTTATTTTTAATTTTTTCACGATCACGCTCTTCAGGTGCTCTACTCCCCCGTGGATATTGTGGCGAAAAATGATCCAAAGAAGATATAATGCCTCGCAATAAACGAACCTCAGGTTCACTAAAGTTAGCGCGCGTAAAAACAGAGCGCAAATTTGCAAGCATTACTTCTTTGCGTTCTGGGGGTCTAAAATACCCACGGATATTCAAAGCCTCTTCTAACTGAGATAAAAAACCATGAAATATTGTTTTATTTGCAGGTTCCATCTCTGCGGCACGAAATGCCGTATCGCTGACATCCTCTAGACCTGTTTTCATCCATTCGTAAGACATTAAAAGAACTGCTTGCGCAATATTAAGTGACGCAAAAGCAGGATTAACTGGAAAAGTAATAATTTCATCAACAAGGCTGATTTCATCATTTTCTAATCCCCATCTCTCTCTTCCAAAGACAATACCTGTCTTATGTCCGATACTTTCACGCTGACGTAATACGCTTGCTGCTTCGACAGCACTTTTTACAGTTTTAAATCCACATCTTTCACGTGCTGTTGTGGCAAAAACATAGTGTAAATCTGCAATTGAATCACGCAATGTATTAAAAATCACAGTGTTGTTAATGACATGATCAGCTTTACTCGCAGCAGCTATAGCTTTTTCATTTGGAAACATTTCTCGAGGTTTGACTAACCGAAGCTTAGAAAGCCCAAAATTTGCCATTGCCCTTGCGACCATACCAATGTTTTCAGGAAGCTGCGGTTCAACTAAAATAATAATGGGACCATTTGTTAAATTTTCACGATTCTTATTCGTTCCAGCCATCAATCTTACCTAGTTTCACTTAACTATCTCCCTCTCCACTATTTTTTACGAAACCTTCTTCACAGTACTCTAATGCTGTTTAATAATAAATTATAGGCAATGTTATCTTTTCACTCAAAGATAATAAATTTTAAAAGCCATTAAAGTGGACGATGGAATTTATAACAATTTATATAGGATATCGTAGCGTTTTTTACATCAATTTTATCTTTTTTTATAGGGAATAGCCCCTACAAATCATAATCTCAGTTGAATTATGAAATCATAAATCCTAAAAAAGGGATATGCACTTTATTCCCGAACTTTTTCCTGCAAAGCTTATCCGTCGTTATAAACGTTTCCTTGCGGATGTTCAACAAGATGATCAGCATGTCCTCACCGTATCTGTACCTAATACAGGATCAATGCTTGGATTAACAGCTTTCAACTCCAATATCTGGCTTTCATATCATAATAACATCAAACGAAAATATGCCTATCAATTAGAAATTATTGAAGCCGATAATACTTTGGTTGGCATTAATACTGCTTTACCCAATAAACTTGCATTAGAAGCAATTCAAAACGGATTACTACCAGAATTAAGTGGATATAAAACAATTTTAAAAGAACAACGCTATGGAACACAATCACGAATTGACTTTCTTTTACGTGACAACATTCTTCCTGACTGTTACCTAGAAGTCAAAAATGTTCATTTTATTCGTCAAAAAGGATTAGCAGAATTTCCTGATAGTGAAACAAAACGTGGAGCACGTCACCTTGATGAGCTCATAGGAGTTGTACAACAAGGAAAAAGAGCTGCTATGCTTTATATTATTCAACGAGAAGATTGCGCAGCTTTTACAATCTGTCATGATCTTGATCCACTCTATGGACGTAAATTTGATTTAGCATTAAAATCAGGAGTAGAATGTTATGCTGTAAAGTGTCACGTAAGTGTAGAAGGCATTTTTCCGATTCAGAGAGTAAAAATAGAAAACAGAAAAAACAATGACTGAGTATATTGAATATAATAAAAGCCCTTTAAAATTTAATGGGAAGATTCGCATTTTCGATGATTATGCTTTTGCTAAAATGCGTGAAGTTGGTCGCATTGCTGCAGAATGCCTTGATGCACTTACAGATATTATTAAGCCAGGCGTTACTACGCAAGAAATTGATGATTTTGTATTCATTTTTGGTGCTAAGCGAGGAGCACTTCCTGCTGATCTAAATTATCATGGATACAGCCATTCATGCTGTACATCTATCAATCACGTTGTCTGTCATGGCATTCCCAATAAAAGACCTTTGCAAGAAGGCGATATTGTGAATGTGGATGTAACCTTTATCCTTGATGGTTGGCATGGGGATTCAAGCCGAATGTATCCTGTTGGGAAAATCAGGCGTGCTGCAGAACGCCTGCTAAAGATAACCTATGAAAGTCTTATGAAAGGAATCGCTGTTGTTAAGCCTGGAGCAACCACAGGTGATATTGGTGCAGCCATTCAACAGTATGCAGAATCTGAACGATGCTCAATTGTGAAAGATTTTTGTGGACATGGTATTGGGCAGCTTTTTCATGATGCACCCAATATCCTTCATTATGGAAATCCTGGAGAAGGAATAGAATTAAAACAAGGTATGATGTTTACAATTGAGCCTATGATTAACCTTGGTAAACCACAAGTTAAGATTTTATCTGACGGTTGGACTGCTGTTACCCGTGACCGCTCTCTGACAGCACAATATGAACATACAATTGGTGTCACAAATGAAGGGTATGAAATATTTACACAATCTCCTAAAAATATTTTTTATATTCCAAATTCGCATACCTAACGCAATGTAGAGATGTTATGGCTAAAAAATTAAATCAAAAAGAAGATACTCAAAGTGATCACTTTGCATTAACATCGAGTTCTCCACTCACCCCAGTATCAGAAAGAAAAAGTGAAGACCCTCAGAAAAACGCACAGCTCCATAAACATTATCAAGGACACCGTGAGCGTCTTCGGAAGCGTTATTTAAAGTCAAAAGGAAGTGCAATCGAAGATTATGAATATCTTGAATTATTGCTTTTTCGCACAATACCCCGTGCAAACACAAAACCCATAGCTAAAAATTTGATAGCACGTTTTGGTTCATTAGCTGATGTGTTGGGAGCAGATATTCACCGACTTCAAGAAATTCCAGGATGTGGTCCCGCCACTGCAATTGATTTAAAAATTATTTCAGATGTTGCTGGACGCCTTGCTCGTGCGCAATTGTTTAAACGCGATATTTTTTCATCATGGGATAAAGTGTTAGCTTATTGTAAAGCTGTTATGGCTCATGAAACACGTGAACAATTTCGTATTTTGTTTCTTGATAAGAAAAACGGCTTACTTGCTGATGAGGTGCAACAAACTGGAACCATTGATCATACCCCTGTTTATCCTCGTGAAGTTATTTCTCGAGCTTTAGAGTTATCCGCATCAGGACTTATCTTAGTCCATAATCACCCTTCTGGCGATTCCACCCCCTCTGATGCAGATATAACAATGACATATAGATTAAAAGATGCAGCAAACGCATTAGGCATTATTATCCATGACCATCTTATTATTGCACGAAATAATCATACGAGCTTTAAAGCGTTAAAACTTATATAAATCTTATGGGATAAAAAAGACTTCATTCAACTATGAACAACGAATCAATTTTCTAAATCAATATCTAATATAGCCATTGAGAAATTATAGGAGAGCTCATCTTCATCTTCATCTCGATAGATAATGCCTAAAAACTCATCTCCCATATAAACCTCACAAGAATCACTCTTTTTAGGCCGTGCTCTAACTTGCAATGCTGAGTTTTGGAATATATTTTTTAAATAATTATCAAGTTTTTTTATTTCATCAGCATTCACTATGCTCTCCTGTTTTTTTAACGATTTAAATAACTGCGTGTCACGCAAATAAGACAACCTCATGATTCTGTAAAGTTAGTAAAAAAGCTTAATCTGAATATTTACTTAATATTACATATATTTACAACGCGCTTTATACATTTATAAAGAACTTTTACAAAAGGATTCTATCATTATTAAATATACCCGTATAGATTAAAAAATGGCAAAAAACTGTATATTTTTAATAATTTTACTTTATCTCCAATTTTATCATACGCATTTAGAATTCATATTCGTAAGAAAAATTGATCAATAATTTATAATTTTGTTCCTTTTATAAAAAATAAAAATAATAATACTTTTTTTATTTAAAATTACATTTTTTAGAAAAAAATATTATTATATCATTCAAAAATAATTCTTTTTAATAACTTTTAAAGTATAATTATCTAACCCTAGAAGAATTACATCTCTAAAAAATATACAAAATAGGCTAATAAGAGTTTAGCTTTCTTCCCATTTTTTATAAAAAACTTATGTCACAATAGAAAAATTTTAAATAAGCATTTTTCAATTTATACGAGATAAAAATATTGAGTATTTTTGTGAATGCTAGAACCTATGAAGAATGCTTATCTTATAGGATAACGAGAAAGAAAATCTATAACGCCTTTTTTATAAACTTTATCGCCTACAGCAAGCATATGATCTCGACCAGGAATTGATAAAGCTTCACCACAAGGCAATAAAGCTGCTAACGGCTCTGCTGCACCGCCAATTTCATCTAATGAACCAACGGCAACAAGTGCAGGTTGTTCGATTTTGTAAACTTCAGATGCCGTTAACTCCTGTTTTGATGTGATAATACAAGCAGCAAGAGCACGTCTATCGCTTTTCGTTTGATCTGCAAATTTACGGAACATTAAACCGCGCGTATTAGTAATAGTAGAAATATCTTCTGCTAAAAGTGCCTCAGCAACAGGCTCCCAATTTCCCGCTCCCGTCACCATACCAATACCTAAACCACCAAAAATAACACTGTGTACATATGTTGGATGCAAAAGAGCCATGAAAGCACTAATACGAGCCCCCATAGAATATCCCATAACATGGGCTTTAGATATCTCTAAATGCTGTAGTAACTTTATTGCGTCGCCAGCCATAGCTTGAGGTGTATAAAAGACAGGATCATAACTTTTAACTGAATCTCCGTGACCGCGATTATCAAGAGCAATAACACGATATCCTGCTTCAGTAAGAATGCGAAACCAACCCGTTGCATACCAATTCACTCGTGCAGAAGATCCAAAACCATGGATCAACAAAACAGGCGCACCCTGCCCTTCTTCTCGATAAGCAAATCGCAAACCATTATATTCAAAAAAACGAATATCTTCAGCGGTCATTTTTTATTGCACTTTCCACAAAGTACAGGATGAATAACACGTTGCCCTTTTTGTATCTTTTTTTCAGAAACTTCACCAGCATTAATCTCAAGTGCAAAAGCTGCAGGAACTTCCGATGAAATGGTATTTGTCGAAAATGGAGAAGTGTTTTCAATAATCGATACAATAATTCCCTCAGAGTTTAAGAAAATCATATCTAAAGGTAAAGGCGTATTTGCCATCCACATAAAAATTTTCTGTTCATCTCCCGATTGAGAACTTTTTAGCTGCTTAAAGAGCATTGCACGATCGCGTGGAAAATCAGTCCGATACATTAAACCAGCCGCGGCTTGAGACGGCGTAAAAGCAATCTCTACCTTATAATAAACCGTACCTTGCTTTGTATGTATTTCTAAAGGAATCGGATGAACAGGAATCTCTATGGGCTTTTTTGCTACAACAACACGCATTTCTAACATAAAAAGCATTACCAATAAAACAATATACCCCTTTTTAAAAGGCTTTAACATTCTTGTCTCCACCACAGAAAATTTTTAAATTTTGTTTCTAAAATAAAAAGTACCAGAGTTTAAAAGTCAAAAAAATAAGAGGGGTGCCCCCTTGTTGTTTTCTAGTTTCTTTCAACGTAATACGCGCAACTTTCTCCATTTGGTTTATGGATTCACTAGAGCCATATTTTCTTTAAAAACCTACCTCTATAGAAATTTACGGAATAACCCCCTTTAAAAACATACTGTTTTTATTCGTGAAATTCAATGCGTAGCTAAAGGAACGCCTATATCCGGATAAATCTCTGCTGTCATTAAACCTTTTTCTCCTTTACCAAAACGTACAAGAACAACTTGGCCGGAACGAAGCTCTGCTAAACCAAAACGGCGCAACGTTTCCATATGAATAAAAATATCTTCTGTTCCTTGCCCACGGCTAAGAAAACCGTATCCTTTGTCACGATTAAACCATTTAACAATTGCACGTTCTAGTCCACTTTCTGGAGTAACAACAACATGGGTACGGGCTGGAACTTCTGATGGATGAATTGCTGAAGAACAATCTATGGATTTCACCTGAACGCACTTTAATCCTCTTTCAGTTTTTTCCACAGCACAAATAACTTTTGCTCCCTCCAAAGCTGTTTGAAAACCATCCCTTCGCATTACCGTAACATGCAATAATATATCGGGGAAATGAGGTAAATCAGGTACAATAAATCCATACCCCTTACTACCATCAAACCACTTAATGACACCACTGATTTCGATAATCTCCCCACAAGCACCTATACTATCTTCAGATAGGGGACAATCTTTTAATGCATCCTTACTCGTCATAATAACGTGATCCTGTAGCTTATAAATTGTACGATATTGATTCTCTAGGTTTAAGTAAACATTGCTCTTGTATCAACACGCAAGCCCCAAGATAAGATTTCCCCATATTGTCGTATCTTCTATGTTAATGTCAGAGAATATCAACATGAATATTTATAAAACTATTTGATTGTAAGCTTTACATATCTTACAAGGAGTGCCCTACAAAAGAGGTTATATGAAAGGTTTTTTTACATAATGATATTTTCATAAATGTGTAACTTGCATGATGAAGAAGTTCAATATAAGGTGAAAAAACAACAATTCAATTAAGGAAAATGCGCAATGCAATTGAAGAAAATCCTTACGACAATCACAGCATTCATGGCATTTACTGCAAATGTTTATGCAAGTGAACCTATCAAAATTGGTGTTTATCTTCCATTAAGTGGTCAAAATGCATTTGGAGGTCAGCTTGAAATTAGAGGTATAGAATTAGCCCATAAAAAAATTCCAGAAATTTTAGGACGTAAAGTGGAACTTGTTATTATTGATAATAAGTCTGATAAAGTAGAAGCGGCTAATGCTGTTATGCGTTTAACAGCAAGTGAAAAAGTAAGTGGAATCATTGGTAGCTATGGTTCCTCACTTTCGTTGGCAGGTGGTGAAATATCTGAAAAAGCAAAGACTCCAACCATTGCCACTTCCTCAACGAGTCCTCTTGTTACACAGGGTAAAAAATATTATTTCCGCGCTTGTTTTATTGATTCCTATCAAGGAGTGGGAATCGCGACTTACATAAGTCAAACTTTACACGCAAAAAAAGCAGCTATCCTCAAAGATATTTCAAACGATTATGCCATTGGTCTTGCAAGCTACTTTATGCGTGCTTTCAAAAAATTAGGTGGTGAAGTTGTCTCAAATTTAAACTATAATTCCGGAGATCAGGATTTTTCAGCTGTTCTTACGCAAATTATCGCGCAAAAACCTGATATCTTATTCATTCCATCTTACTTTTCTGAGGGTGCTATCATTATGAAACAAGCACGAGAATTAGGAGCAAAGTTTCAAATTATGGGTGGAGATGCTATGGATAATCCAGAAACCATTGCGATTGCAGGAAAAGCTTCAGAAGGTTTCTTACATACGACACTTCCCTATAGTGAGGATATGCCAAATATGTCAGTAGCTGCGCAAGAATTCACAGCAGAATGGAAAAAAGAGTATCCTGACAAAGAGCCGAATATCAATTCTGTTTTGGGATATACGAGTTATATGATGTTCATGAAGGCTATTGAAAATGCTGGTAGCGCTGATCGTGAAAAAATTACTATCGCTCTTAGCAAATTAAAAGATTTTCAAACCCCCTTCGGTGATATGTCAATGGATGAAAATCATAACCCTAAGATTCCTATTGGTATCATTAAAATACAGGATGGAAAACGTGTTTATTTAGAAGAGGTTAAACCTGCTTTTTAATTAAAAAGTTTTACTTATTAAAATGCAAGAATTGGTTGAGGATCTTTTTCTCAACCAAAAACTTAGAAATTTCTTGTTATCCTATGTAAATTAACAAATGTGGAAGGATGAGAGATGAGCACTGAAATGTTCATCCAGTATTTTTTTAATGCACTGGCATTGGGATCTCTTTATGGGCTTATCGCTATTGGTTACACCATGGTCTACGGTATACTGAGACTCATTAATTTTGCTCACGGTGATATCTTTATGCTGGGAGCATATTTTGTTTTCTTTTCCACAATTAGCTTTATGCCTGCTTGGGCAGCACTTCTTCTTTTGTTTCTCGCGGCTCTTATTTATTATTCGGTCTTTATAGGGTTTAAAAGGCGCCCTTCAATTTACTGGATTGCTGTTTTTTTAATCCTTGCGTTAGGTTTTGTTTATTATTTTAAAATTTCTCCACAAGATTTTACCCCGATTTGGGTTTTAGCTCTTTGTTTTTCCATTTTTATTACAAGTGCAGTGGGTATTATTGTTGATCAACTTGCCTATAAACCTCTACGCCATGCTCCGCGTATCTCGGCGCTTATCGGTGCAATTGGTGTTTCTTTTTTTATTGAAAATCTTTCTACTGTACTCTTTAGTGGTGTTCCGAAAGGTGTAAAACAACCAGATTTTCTTGTAACACCATTTTTATGGCATTTAGGATCAGGAGCAGATGGTATCATTAGAATTGCTCCCATGTCTCTGATCGTTCCCGTTGTGTCATTGATTCTTATTGTTTTACTGTTATGGATTATCCATAAAACAAAACCGGGTCTTGCTATGCGTGCAATCTCCCATGATATTGAAACGACGCGTTTGATGGGTGTGTCTGTCAATAAAGTTATTGCATTTACATTTGGAATAGGCTCAGCTCTTGCCGCTATAGCAGGTATTATGTGGTCTTTACGTTATCCTCAAATTCAGCCTTATATGGGCGTTCTTCCTGGTCTCAAAGCATTTATCGCTGCTGTTATCGGAGGTATTGGTTCGATACCAGGAGCAATGTTGGGAGGATTGTTATTAGGGTTTATTGAAATTATGATTATCGCATTTTTCCCCGCGCTATCTGGATATCGAGATGCCTTCGCTTTCATTTTATTGATTCTGATTTTATTGATATTGCCCACAGGATTAATGGGTAAAAAAAGTCAGGAGAAAATCTAATGGCAAAGTCAGTGACAACTGTTTTATCTTGTATAAGTGTTTTAGTTCTCATAGGTTTTTTATTTTATGCTGATAGCCATTTTAATGACTATACGCTTCGTATCATAAATCTGATTGCTATTAATGCGATATTAGCAATTTCGCTTAATTTGATTTACGGTTTCACAGGTATGTTTTCTCTTGGACATGCTGGATTTATGGCTATTGGTGCTTATGTTTGCGCAATTTTACTTCTTTCCCCTGAACAAAAAGAAATGATGTGGATTCTGGAGCCTATCGCTGAACCATTGTATCATCTGCAATTACCTTTTTTTGTCGCTGTTGTTATAAGTGGTATATGTGCTGCAGTTGTAGGTTTATTGATTGCTTTGCCAATATTACGTCTTGGTGGTGATTATCTTGGAATTGCAACATTGGGTTTTGCAGAAATTATTCGCATTGTCATTACGAACGCAACATCGCTTACAAATGGCTCTTTAGGTATCAAGGGAATACCTCAAAATGCAACATTATGGTGGAACTATGGTTGGTTAGCATTTACTGTTCTCTTTATTGTCCTTTTACTGCAAAGCAATACTGGTAACGTATTACGTGCCATTCGTGATGATGAAATTGCTGCGAAAACTATGGGAATTAACGCTTTTTTCTACCGTAGTTTTTCTTTTACTGTTGGAGCGTTTTTTGCAGGTATAGGTGGAGCATTAATGGCTGCTCTTATTTCAACTATTGATCCAAAAATGTTTAATTTTCTTCTAACTTTTAATATTTTGATGATTGTAGTTGCTGGTGGTCTCGGCTCAATTACAGGAAGCATTATTGGCAGCATTATTATTACAGTTATGCTTGAATGGCTTCGTATTATTGAAAGTCCATTTGACTTAGGTTTTATACATATCCCAGAAACACCAGGACTTCGCATGGTTGTTTTTTCTCTTTTATTGCTGGTAATTATCTTGTTTTGGAGAAAAGGGTTGATGGGACAACGAGAATTCTCATGGAATGGAATTTATAGCTTTTTGACACGCAAAAAGCTTTCTAATACTGAGGGAAAGCTATGAACGACACCATCCTTTCACTCAATAATATTGTAATGCGTTTTGGCGGATTAGTTGCTGTAAATAATATTAATATGGCAATTAAACGAGGAAGTATTACTGGATTAATTGGTCCCAATGGCGCTGGAAAAACAACAGTTTTCAATATGATTTCTGGATTTTATGCTCCTACAAGCGGCGTCATTCTTTTTGATGAGCAAAAAATTTCTGGAGCGCCTCCTTATATTATCTGTAGACGCCATATTGCCAGAACATTTCAAAATATTCGTCTTTTCTCAGGGTTAACGGTTTTGCAGAATGTTATGGTAGGAGCGCATGTTCGACAAAAATATCCTTGGTTTTCTTCAGCTCTATTTTTTTCAAAAGCAATGAAAGAAAAGAAGGAAGTTTATAAAAATTCCTTGGAGCTCCTTGAACAGCTACAACTTGATCACCTTGCCAATCAATCGGCAACAGCTTTACCTTATGGTGTGCAACGACGTCTAGAAATTGCACGCGCGTTAGCCACAAAGCCCAAATTGCTTCTTCTTGATGAACCTGTTGCTGGCATGAATCCACAAGAAAGTGAGGATCTTAGAAAATTCATAGCAAAAGTGCAAAAAGACTTTGATCTTACAATTCTTCTTATTGAGCACGATATGAAAGTGGTTATGGGGCTTTGCCAACATATTTTGGTTATGGAATATGGCTGTTGCATTGCCAATGGTACACCAGATGAAATTCGTAATAACCCTAAAGTTATTGAAGCTTATCTTGGCGGAGATGTTTATGGATATTCTTAAAATAAAAAATCTTTACGTTCATTATGGCGCCATTAAAGCTGTCCAAAATCTTTCTATGTCCATAAAAAAGGGAAGTATTGTCACTTTAATTGGAGCCAATGGTGCAGGAAAAAGCAGTATTGTACGTTCTATTACAGGACTTAATCGCTCTGTTTATGGAAAAATTACCTATAATGGCAAATCTATTATTAAAAAATCACCAGAAGAGATTTTGCGATTAGGTATTGCTCTAAGTCCTGAAGGACGCCGTATCATGCCCCATCTCACTGTTTTAGAGAATCTTCATCTAGGCGCTTATATTCGTCACGATAAGCAGGGAATTTCCCGTGATATTGAATGGATATTTGATCTTTTTCCGCGTCTACGTGAAAGAGCAAAACAGTTAGGAGGAACAATGTCAGGTGGTGAACAACAGATGGTTGCTGTGGGTCGTGCACTCATGAGCAATCCTGATATGGTCATATTAGATGAACCATCGTTGGGGTTGGCACCGCTTCTCGTTCGAGAAATTTTTTCGATTATTAGAAAAATTAATGAGATGGGAAAAACTGTTCTTCTTATTGAACAAAATGCATTTGCTGCGCTTTCTATAGCTGACTATGCTTATATTTTAGAGGTAGGGCATATTTTATTTCACGGTGAAGGTAAAACTATGCTCTCTGATTCGCGTGTTAAAGAAGCCTATCTTGGTGGATAAAGACTACGAATTGAGGAAATAGAGTTCATCACTCCACCTTTTAAAAAAGCATTTCTCATCCTCAATGAGAAATGCTCCTTTACGAAGTTTGATTATTACATCCACCATTTTTCTGTACTGAATATCCCTGCTTCTTTTTCAATAATGTGCGCTATCTGAAAAATGACTTCCTCAGCAAAAGGTTTACCAATCAATTGCAATCCTAGAGGCAAACCATTTGATGACAGACCTGCAGGAACAGAAATTCCTGGTAAACCAGCCATATTAACGGGTACCGTAAAAATGTCATTAAGATACATTGCTACAGCATCATTTTTTATTTTTTCATCAGCAATACCAAAGGCAGGTGTTAGTGTTGCTGGTGTTAGAATAGCATCAATGCCTGAAGCAAAACATTGATCAAAATCACGTTTTACGAGTGTTCTTACTTTTTGAGCTCTTAGATAACAGGCATCATAATAACCAGATGAAAGAACATAAGTCCCAACCAAAATACGTCGCTTGACTTCATCACCAAAACCAACAGAGCGCGTGTTTTCATACATCTCAATGATGTCTTTTCCAGGCACGCGTAGACCAAAACGCACACCATCATAACGTGCTAAATTAGAAGAGGCTTCTGCAGGAGCTATAATATAATAAGAAGGTAGAGCATATTTTGTATGGGGCAAAGAAATATTCTTAATCTCAGTTCCTGCTTCCTTTAACCAACTTATGCCTTTTTGCCAAAGCTCAATAATTTCTGGAGACATTCCATCCATATGATATTCTTTTGGAATACCAATTTTCATTCCTTTAATTGATTGACCAAGATAACTTTCATAATCAGGAACTGGTAAATTCACGGAAGTAGAATCTTTTTCATCAAAAGAGGCCATTGATCTTAGTAAGATAGCACAATCACGAACATCTCTGGCAACAGGTCCAGCTTGATCAAGGGATGAAGCAAATGCAACAACGCCCCACCGTGAACAACGTCCATAAGTTGGCTTTATTCCTACAGTTCCAGTAAAAGCTGCTGGTTGACGTATTGAGCCACCTGTATCGGTTGCAGTTGCACCGGCACAAATTTGTGCAGCAACAGCGGCAGCAGATCCTCCCGAAGAACCACCGGGTACGAGTTTTTCATTCGAGTCTTTTTTTCTCCACGGATTAATAACGGGACCATAATATGATGTTTCATTGGATGAGCCCATAGCAAACTCATCCATATTAAGTTTTCCTAACATTACAGCACCGTCTTGCCATAAATTAGCCGTGACAGTTGATTCATAATGCGGTTTAAAACCATCAAGGATATGTGAACAGGCTTGAGTATGAACACCATAGGTTGCAAAAAGATCTTTAATCCCCAAAGGAATTCCTTCTAAAAGCCCTCCCTGCCCTCTCGCTAAGCGACTATCTGATTCAGCAGCCATTTTCATTGCCTGTTCTGCTGTTATTGTTACATAAGCATTCAAAATTGGATTAGCTGATTCTATTGCTTGTAAATAAGCTTCCGTTAATTCTGTTGCTTTGAGATTTTTCTTTGTTAGAGAATCACGAGCTTGCGCAATTGTGAGGGTTGTTAAATCGGTCATATTGGTTCTCAAATTTCAAAAATATAAAAAGTTACTCAACAATTTTTGAGACAAGAAAAAAATTTTCTTCTGTAACAGGGGCATTGGCTACAATATCTGCTGCTTTATCGCCATCTGTAACACTATCTTCACGCATTCGTAGAGTCATCGGCATCACAGATGTTAAT
Source organism: Bartonella sp. MR100HLJHH (assembly GCF_042194215.1). Lineage (NCBI taxonomy): Bacteria > Pseudomonadati > Pseudomonadota > Alphaproteobacteria > Hyphomicrobiales > Bartonellaceae > Bartonella > Bartonella sp. MR100HLJHH. Next base: position 26,867 of record NZ_JBHIMR010000008.1, on the reverse strand, counting down.
GGCTCAACTCCACTGACATCAACTTCATTCAATTTCTCTACAAAACCTAAAATAGCATTGAATTTTTTTGTCACAGGTTCTATCTCATCATCGTGGATAGCAATCCGCGCTAAATGTGCGACCCGCTTGACGGTCTCTTGATCAACAGACATACTATTTACGCCTTTCTGTTTTTATTAATCTTTATTCTGGCTATACAAGGCTGAGCTTGCAAGCGCAAGAATATTAGATAACATGAATGAAGAATATAACCATTAGATCTGAAACATTAAAAAACGCATTATACCCTTATGACCGTTATTAATATAAACGAAGTTATGACACATCTTTTGCCTGGACAAACAATAGCAGGCTTAGATTTAGGGACAAAAACTATCGGAATTGCGATTTCTGATATGGGGCTGACTGTCTCAAATCCGCGTCCTGTACTACAGCGAAAAAAATTTACAGAAGATGCTTACACACTTATTAAAACTTTTGACCGTGAAAATGTAGGCGTTATTATCATCGGCTTACCCCTTAACATGAATGGGAGCAGCGGTTCTCGTGTTCAAGCAACCAGAGCTTTTGTGAGCAATATGAAAGCTTATACAAAAATTCCATTTGTTTTTTGGGACGAACGTTTGTCAACAATTGCTGCAGAGCGTTCTCTTCTAGAAATGAATGTATCGCGCGCTAAAAGAGCAAGCCGAATTGATTCGGCAGCCGCTGCTTTTATATTGCAAGGTGCTCTCAATAGAATTCAAAACTTTCATCATATGGAAGGATAGAGGACATTGAGCAAATGCCCTGCATTATATCGTGCAATGAGCATCCCGTAGGAAGATCTCCACTGTCCCCCAAGACGGCTTTCCATATAGGCATTTGCAACATGTTCTATGTCTGTAGAACGTAATGCTGCTGCTGCTGCTGCATAGGCTACCTGTTCAACAAAAAACCTTCCTGCACCTTCATTTGCTGATGCCATATCACCTGCTGACTTAATAATTTCAATTGCTCGTGGTCCCGCTGGTCCAATATCAAGAGCAATTTTTTCTAACAATTTCTGAAACAGTCCCGGTGCTTTTTCAGCAATAAGAATGGCATCCTTTACCAATTGATTAGCAGAACTATTTCTCACAATTCGTGCAGGCCCATTATGCAACATTTGCGATAATGGATTATTCTCTATAAAACTTTCAATACCAAGTTGTGCAATAATTTCGCCAATAATAGGCACAACCAATTGACTTACGTGATAAGCAATAATAGGTGTCATAATGCGGGCAAAAGCTGCTTCAGAACGGTCATTTGCTGCATTGTCAAATGCTCTCGCTAAACGCAAAACCAATGCTTGTGAAGCAGCTATATCTAATGCAATATCTGCAAAAATACGTTCTGTCAGTGGTGGTAAAGGTTGATTGGGCATTTTTTTCCGGAAAAAATCTATGCCAAATTGAAGAGCCGCTCGCAAAACACCTGCCGATATTACTGATTGATCGAAACGCATCATCGTCTCGATATCTTTAATAACTTTAAGCCCTTCTCCAGCATTTCCCAAAAGCCAACCATAACTGCCTTGGAAATCAACAACCCCCTCTGGTGTTAAAAGTTCTCCAGAACGCTGAATTAAATGACGAATCGATATAAATCCATTTAATGCGCCATTTTCTTGTATGCGTGGAATAAAAAAACAACTTAAATGACCATTTAAATCTGCACTAACAAGATATCCGTCAGCGGTAGGATTAATAACATTGGTTTTTACAACATTTAAACGATATAGATCACGTTCCATACTTTCATCGAAAGAAATCTTCTTAACACTTGGAAAATTAAAAGCGTATTTTTCAATATCATCAAATGCACAAGTTAGAGAAGCAGCCTTTTTATGATGAATAGGCTTTGATGAGGAATCATATTGGCGTGATAAAAGTACATTTTGCCATTTTTTGAAGAGCTCAATATCACTAATTAACACAGCAATAGCTGCACTCGTTATGATAACTTCATTCAAATGTCCTGTTTCTAAACCAGCAGATAAAGCTAAACGAATCGCACGCGCTTGATAGCGTACTCCATTTTCTGAGCTCGTATTTTCCCAAAGTGAGGTAACCAAACCAGCTTGTCTAGAATATTGTTGAAGAGCTTGATAGGAAGAATGGATCTCTAATTTTTCCGTCGGTTGCCCCCATTCATCATTATAACACAATAAAGGCTTATAATGATTTGCCAAGCAAGAGAGTTTCCATGCTTCTCGACTCGCTGCAAAATCTCCTATTTCTTCAAAACTTGCTAACAAAAACTTAGGCAAAGTAGAGGCAATACGAAACATAAGCGTATCGCTAAGAAATGTATTTTTTCGACGATTATTTTGCGCAGATACAGCACTCATAGGTATATTCCTACATTCAAACCATTCATATCATAGACTATTTGTCTTTTTAGAGTTAAGAAACATTTATCATATTCAAACAAATGCTTGTTTAACCTGTTTAGAGAGAGATAAAGAAGAATGCTATGATTCAAGATAATTTTTTTCCACTTTTCCCTCATCAACATCTTTTAGCTATTAAAGATCTAAGTGTACAAGATCTTAATACATTGCTTGATCGTGCAGAAGCAAATGTTATCCTTTCTAACAAAATTGATAAAATAAAATCTACTTTGCATGGACGGACTCAAATTAATCTCTTTTTTGAAGCCTCTACGCGAACACAATCTTCTTTTGAATTAGCGGGTAAAAGGCTAGGTGCACACGTGATGAGTCTTGCGATCGGCAACTCATCTGTAAAAAAAGGAGAAACATTACTTGATACAGCTGCAACTCTCAATGCGATGAAGCCGGATATACTGGTTTTTCGCCATAACAGTGCAGGAGCGGCAGCTTTATTAGCGCAAAAAGTTGATTGTTGTGTCATTAATGCAGGTGATGGTGCTCATGAACATCCAACACAGGCTTTATTAGATGCTCTAACCATTAAAAGAGCAAAAGGTCGTATTGAAGGATTAACTGTTGCGATTTGTGGAGATATCTTACACTCACGTGTTGCCCGTTCCAATATCCTGAGTCTCAATGCTTTGGGTGCTCGTGTTCGTGTTGTTGCTCCCTCAACACTCTTACCCGCAGAAATCACTCATATGAGTGTTGAGGTTTTTAACACAATGAAAGAAGGTCTTAAAAATGCTGACGTTATCATGATGTTACGCTTACAGCATGAACGGATGACAGGTTCTTTTATTCCCTCTACGCATGAATATTTCCATTATTTTGGCTTACATAAAGAAAATTTAGCCTATGCCAAAAATGATTCCATTATTCTGCATCCTGGCCCAATAAACCGTGGTGTAGAGATTGCATCTGACATAGCAGATGGATCACAAAGTATGATTCATACACAAGTAGAAATGGGAATTGCAGTGCGTATGGCGGTCATGGAGGCTTTATTAGATTCACGCGCAAAGATCAGTGGAGAAAAAAAATGATAAAACCAATTGTTTTTCAAAATGCTCGTATTATTGATCCTTCACGCGCAGTCGATGAAATTGGTACAGTTATTGTTGAAAATGGACGGATTATAGCCGCTGGAAAAGATGCTCTGAATCAGGGTTTCCCAGAAGAAGCAGAAATTGTTAACGCACAAAACAAAGCAATTCTCCCTGGCCTTGTTGATGCGCGCGTTTTTGTTGGAGAATTAGGGAATGAACACTGTGAAACAATCGCATCAACAAGTCAATCCGCCGCCGCAGGTGGTATTACTTCTTTCCTCATGATGCCAGATACGCGTCCAGTCATTGATAATGTGGCACTTGTTGAATTTATTAGGCATACAGTACAAGAAAAGTCATCGGTCAATATTTATCCCGTTGCTGCGATCACACAAGGTTTCAACGGACAGCAAATAGCGGAATTCGGCTTACTAAAAGATGCAGGAGCTGTTGCCTTTTATGAAGGAAAAAAAACGCTTCAAAGTTCATCTGTTATGCGACGTGCAATGACTTATGCGCGTGATTTTGATGTTCCATTGATGCATGAAACGCAAGATAAAGATCTTACAGGACAAGGTGTGATGAATGAAGGGCTGCTCGCCAGTTGGCTTGGTCTTTCTGGCATCCCCCGCGAAGCAGAAGTTATCCCACTTGAAAGGGATCTGCGATTAGCAGTATTAACGCAAACACGCTATCATGCCGCTCAAATATCAACAGCACTCTCTGCTGATGCACTTCGTTTAGGTAAAAAACGCAGTGAGAAAATTTCAGCGGGTATATCTATTAATCATTTATCTTTCAATGAAAATGACATTGGTGAATATCGCACCTCTTTTCGCTTAATGCCCCCATTGCGTACAGAAGAAGACCGTATAGCAATGATTGAAGCAATAAAGGATGGGACTATAGATGTTATTGTCTCTTCTCATGATCCTCAGAGTAACGATACAAAACATTTACCATTTAATGACGCAGCGGTTGGCGCTATTGGTATGGAGACTTTATTGAGTGCAGCCTTACGCCTTTACCATGATGAGAGCCTATCTCTTCTACGGATAACTGAACTTTTGTCAACGGCGCCTGCAAAGCTCTTTGGACTCAATGCAGGAACACTGAAGAAAGGTGCTCATGCAGACCTTATTGTGGTTGATCTTGAAGAACCATGGGTTGTTTCGAAAGAGAAGCTCTATTCACGTTCAAAAAATACCCCTTTTGAGAATGCACGTTTTCAAGGACGCGTGCTCCAGACCATTGTGAAAGGGAAAACCGTTTTTAAACTTGATCAACAAACTTAATGAGATTTTTAATGAATGAAGCAGAAATATTTTTTCAGTCCACTCCATGGTTTATTTTCCTCATATCTTATATCATTGGCTCGATTCCATTTGGTCTTCTTTTTACGAGATTAGCCAAACTTGGCGATGTGAGAACAATTGGTTCCGGCAATATTGGAGCTACAAATGTTTTACGAACAGGAAATAAAAAACTTGCTGCTCTAACACTTCTTTGTGATATGTTGAAAGGAACTATCGTTGTTTTCGTTATAAAGTTTTTTAGTGATCCGCTAGACAATAGTATCCTTGTTTCTCTAGCAGGTTTTTTTGTTTTCTTAGGGCATCTTTTCCCCATATGGCTTAAATTTAAAGGCGGCAAAGGTGTTGCTACCTATCTAGGGATCTGCTTAGGAATCTATTGGCCTGCAGCAATTATTTTTATTATTGTATGGATAACGATTTTTCTCCTCACACGCTATTCTTCATTATCCGCACTCGTTTCTGTTGTTATAACTGCGATATTTGTTTTTTACTTTTCCGATCCTTATTTCTATTTTATGCTGATTGTGATGAGCATATTTGTGTATATAAAGCATTACGCAAATATCGGTAGATTATTAATTGGGGAAGAAAGTAAGATTGGGACTCAAAACGGGGATAAATAAAGGAATCCTGCTCACTGATCGTCAACGTCTAAATTGGTTACGGTTGTTGCGTAGTGAAAATATTGGAGCAGTGAGTTTTCGCAATCTCATTGATCATTATAAAACAGCAGAAAATGCTCTGGAAGCGCTGCCAGAGCTTAGTAGAAAAGGCGGTGGTTCTGTATCTATTAAAATAGCAAGCTTAGAAGATGCAGAAAAAGAAATACAAAAAGCGAAAAGATTAGGTGTTCGGTTTATCGGTATGGGAGAACCAGATTATCCAGCTTTTCTTAAGGTTACAGAAGCCCCTCCGCCGCTTATTGCTATCAAAGGTAATGTTTCAATTTTTCAAAAAACTTCTATTGGAATTATAGGTTCTCGAAATGCTTCAGCTGCGGGAAAAAAGCTTACGGCTCAATTTGCGCGTTTTCTCGGAGAAGCAGACTTTGTAACAATTTCTGGGCTCGCTCGTGGAATTGATAGCGTTGCGCATCAAGCAAGTTTAAAAACAGGAACTGTTGCAGTTATGGCTGGGGGAATTGATCATATCTATCCTCCTGAAAATAAAAAGTTGCATGAAGATATTATCGCCAATGGTGGAGCCATCATCAGCGAAATGCCCATTTCTTGGAAGCCGCGTGCTATCGACTTTCCAAGAAGAAACCGTATTATTGCAGCTCTATCACTTGGTCTCTTGGTTGTAGAGGCAGCCCTGCGCTCAGGGTCCTTAATTACCGCACGTCAAGCAGCTGAAATGGGGCGGTTAATTTTTGCCATTCCCGGCTCACCACTTGATCCAAGATCTGTTGGTACAAACAATCTTATCAAGGACGGTGCTCTACTCACCACACATCCTTCTGACATCATAGAAACACTTACGCCATTAATTTCACCGCTTCCAAATTCGCAACTCAATTTTTTTGAGGAACCATCCTCTTTACAACTTGAAAAGGAGAATTTCAATTTAGCAGATGAAAAAAACAGCGGTCCCTCTTTAGCAGGTGATGATGCAGCACGTGCAGCAGTTCTCTCCGCTCTTTCAACAACGCCAATCGATTTAGACACTCTCAGCACCCACACAGGTGTTTCACTTCCAACTCTCTACCTCTTGTTGGTAGAACTCGAGCTTGCTGGAAAGCTTATTCGACACTCTGGTGGTTGTGTGTCATTGTCGAATCTTGATCTTCCCCAAGAGCCTCAGCACTATTAATAATGCTTTGCCCTTCTTTGGCAACCATATCCAAAAGCAATGCTAAAAGCGGACTATGCGCCTGACGCGCCATCTGATTCATTTGCTTAGACATGTCTGTAATATATTGGATAACTTTTAAATGATTTATAAACATAATCCTCTATCCTTGAGCATTTCCCCTCCTACCTCTCAATAGACGTTATCTTAGTATTTCGTCGTATGTTTTTGTAATAACAGTGGAAAATAAATCGTGTAATTCTATATAGGGTGTATTCTAATAATAACAATCATAAGTTGTACAATATTCATGTTTTTTATATGGCTAATATTTTTTTATGTGCTCTTAAGCAATTGTCATTAGCTATTCGCGTAAAAGGCGTTTATAAAAAAGTTTTTTATTTCAATATTTGGGTAAAATTATGAATATCGTTATCGTTGAATCTCCAGCAAAAGCAAAAACAATTAATAAATATCTTGGGTCTCAATACAAAGTTGTCGCATCATTTGGACATGTTCGTGATTTACCTGCAAAAGATGGTTCTGTTTTACCGGATCAAGATTTTTCTATGAAATGGGATATAGATTCTTCTGCCGCTAAACGTTTAAATGAAATAGCAAAAGCCGTTAAAGAAGCCGATAGCCTTATATTAGCAACAGACCCTGATCGTGAAGGGGAAGCTATTTCATGGCATATTCTGGATGTTCTTCGTCAAAAAAAAGTTTTAAAAGATAAACCTATTAAAAGAGTTGTCTTCAATGCCATCACCAAAAAGTCTGTGCTTGATGCTATGAACAATCCACGTGATATTGATACATCACTTGTAGATGCTTATCTTGCACGTCGCGCACTTGATTATCTCGTTGGTTTTACACTTTCACCTGTTTTATGGCGGAAACTCCCTGGTGCACGTTCAGCAGGACGCGTTCAATCGGTTGCTTTGCGTATTATTTGTGATCGTGAATCAGAAATAGAACATTTTATCAAAGAAGATTATTGGTCCGTTACAACACAGTTAAAAACCATCCGAAATGATAGTTTCCAAGCAAGATTGACAATGTTTAATCAAAGAAAAATAGGCAAGCTTGATATTCAATCTCAAGAACAAGCAGACCAAATTCGCTTTATGTTGGAGAAAGCCCAATATCATACACTCAGTGTTGAAGCAAAACCTACAAAGAGAAATCCTCTTCCTCCATTTACAACCTCCACACTACAACAAGCAGCTTCTTCAAAATTAGGATTTTCAGCTTCTCGCACTATGCAAATTGCCCAAAAGCTTTATGAAGGCATTGAAATTAATGGTGAAACGGCAGGGCTTATTACTTATATGCGTACCGATGGTGTGCAAATAGCACCAGAGGCTATTGATTCAGCACGAAAAGTTATTCATGAAACTTTCGGTAAAGACTATATTCCTGAAAAACCACGTTTTTATTCAACAAAGGCAAAAAATGCACAGGAAGCACACGAAGCGATCCGTCCAACAGATTTTCAACGCAATCCTAGTCAAGTCCGTAATTTTCTTGATAGCGATCAAGCAAAGCTCTATGAGCTGATATGGAAGCGTGCTATTGCCAGCCAAATGCGTTCTGCTGAAATTGAACGCACAACTGTTGAAATTGAAGCACAGCAAGGAGAAAACCGTGCAAATCTACGAGCAACAGGATCTGTTATTCGCTTTGATGGCTTTATTTCCGTCTACACCGATCAACGAGACGAAGAAAATAATGAAGAAAATGAAACAACACGTTTACCACAAATAAACACTGGTGAAGCACTTACAAAAGAAAAAGTTGAATCTGTACAGCATACCACAGAGCCCCCTTCTCGTTATTCTGAAGCTTCATTAATTAAAAAGCTTGAGGAGTTAGGAATTGGTCGTCCTTCAACTTATGCCTCCACATTGGCGACATTGTGTGACCGTGGATATATTGTAATTGATAAACGAAAGCTTATTCCCGATGCTAAGGGACGTATTGTTACGGCCTTTCTTGAAAATTTTTTTAATCGCTATGTAGAATATGGTTTCACAGCAGATCTTGAAGAAAAGCTGGATCTTATCTCTGATGGAAAACTTTCTTGGAAAGACGTATTGCGAGATTTTTGGGATGGATTTAATGCATCTATTAGCAATATCCAAGAACTCCGTATAACCAATGTTCTTGATGTTTTAAATGTAACATTAGCACCTCTCGCCTTTCCTAAACGTGAAGATGGAAGTGATGTGCGTTCCTGTCCTCTTTGTAAAAATGGTCAATTATCATTAAAACTCGGTCGTTATGGTGCTTTTGTTGGCTGTTCTAATTATCCCGAATGTAAGTACACACGCCAACTCGGTACAGATACTGGAGAAGAGAATGAAGCTGTGCGCAATGATGAACCTGTTATCCTTGGTATTGACCCTGAAACAGGAAAAGATATCTCTCTTCGTAATGGTCGGTTTGGTCCCTATATTCAACTTGGTGAAAGCAAAGAAGTTAAGCGTGCAGGACTACCAAAAGAATGGCAGGCAGAAAACGTAACCCTTGATAAAGCCTTGGCCTTACTATCCCTTCCCCGTGAAATTGGCATTCATCCTGAAACTGGAAAAACAATCACAGCTACGATTGGACGATATGGTCCCTATCTTAGCCATAACGGAAAATCTGCGCGCCTTCTTCATACAGATGAAGTTTTTGATATTGGTATCAATCGCGCTGTTACAGTATTGGCAGAGCAACAAGAAAACAAAACCAAGCAAAGCAGAACAACACCTGCAGCATTGGCAACATTAGGAGAGCATCCCGAAGGAGGAACCATTACCGTGCGCAACGGGCGTTATGGTCCTTATGTTAATTGGGGTAAAATTAATGCAACATTGCCAAAAGATAAAGATCCCATTAGTGTAACACTGCCAGAGGCATTAGAACTTATATCGGCTAAAGCATCGAGTAAAAAAACAACTTCAAAAAGAGCTTCTTCTAAAACAAAAGCAAAAATAAAAGAGACATAAATTTTGGCTAAAGGTGAAAAAAACATAAAATATCTCTCTTCATTCAAGGGGAAAAATTTTCCCGATAAGGAAGAAATCCTTTTCTTTATAAATGAGAATCCTAACCACTCAAGTAAACGAGAAATCGCCAAAGCTTTTAACTTAAAAGGCGATTCCCGTATTTGGCTTAGAGATATATTACGTGAGTTAAAGGATCAAAATCCTATCTCTAAACAACGCAAAAGAGCAATAAACAAAGGAAAATTACCTCCTGTTACTTTAGTAAAAATTAGCGGACGTGATAAAGATGGGAGTTTTATTGCACAACCTCTTGAATGGGAAGATTCTCCAAAGCCCAATATTGAAATACACTCTTTTCATCACATAAAAGGAAGTAGCATTGGTGTTGGAGATCATATTCTTGTAAAAGTTTTTCGAAATAAAAATTCTGAAAGCTCAAGCCCCCCTTATATGGGACGAATTATTCGTAAAATTGATGTATCTCCCAAAAGCGCATTTGCTGTTGTACGAAAATTTGAAAATAATCAATGGCGCCTTGATCCTATAGACCGCAAAACCAGTGAACTCATTGTTGAAATGTCTCCAGAAATGAAGATTGAAATTGGTGATCTCGTTGAAGTCGAAATTAAAAAAAATACTGGTTACGGATTAAAGAGCGCAAAAATAAAGAATGTTTTAGGGCATATTAAGAGTGAAAAAACACTCTCAATGATAGCGCTTCTTTCGAAAGGAATTCCTTATATTTTTCCTGAAAGTGTTCTTGAGCAAGTCAAACATATCAAAGCTGCCAATATGGATAATCGTGAAGATTGGCGACAATTACCATTTATTACAATTGATCCACCAGATGCAAAAGACCATGATGATGCAGTTTATGCAACCAAGGATAAGGACCCAGCAAATAATGATGGTTGGATTATTATTGTGGCCATTGCAGATGTTTCTTACTATATCAAAACAGGAAGCGCATTAGATAAAGAAGCATTGAAACGCGGAAATTCTGTTTATTTTCCCGATACCGTTGTGCCAATGTTACCTGAACGCCTTTCTCATGATTTATGTTCTCTGCGTGAAGGAAAAGAAAGACCAGCTTTAGCCGTTCGTATGATTTTTGATGCAAACGGTAATAAACGAAAACATAGTTTTCATCGTACTATGATTCGTGTAAGAGCCAAACTTTCTTATCAAGAAGTACAATTGGCAATTGAAGGGAATATAAATGAAAAAACAGCCGCTCTTTTTGAGAGCATTTTGCAACCCTTATGGGAAGCCTATGCATGCCTTAAAGCTGCGCGAAATCGTCGCCAACCACTAGAGTTAGAAATTGCAGAAAAAAAGATTATTCTTGATCAAAATGGATGCATAAAAGATGTTGTGAGTGAAACACAATTAGAAGCTCATCGTTTAATTGAAGAGTTTATGATACAAGCCAATATTGCAGCTTCTGAAACATTAAAACAACATCACCAGCCCCTCATTTATCGTATTCATGAAAAACCTTCTCTTGCTAAGCAAGAAATACTTCGGAGCTTTCTTCAAAGTTTGGGGATACCACTCTCCCGCGGAAGCGAACTTACCTCAGCGCGCCTTAATAGCATTCTGGCAAAAGTGACGAATACACCACAAAAAGAATTGATCAACCAAGTTATTCTGCGCTCACAATCTCAAGCTGAGTATAATCCAAAAAATATCGGCCACTTTGGTTTAAACCTACATAACTATACACATTTTACATCCCCCATCCGTCGTTATGCTGATCTTATTATTCATCGAGCACTCATTAAAACGCTGAAATTAGGAAATGATCAATTAACAGATACACAAGAACAAAATCTTGCAGAAATTGCTACGCAAATTTCTTTATACGAGCGCCGTGCAATGATGGCTGAAAGGGAAACTATTGATCGGCTTGTTGCTCACTATTTAACGAATAAAATCGGCCGTATTTTTACAGGTCGCATTTCCGGAGTGACAAAAGCAGGTCTTTTTATCTCACTTGATAAACTCAATACAGATGGTTTTGTCCATATTTCTACACTTAAAAATGATTATTATCATTTTGATGAAGCACAACATGTTCTTGTAGGACAGCGTAGCCATAAAGGCTATCAGCTCAGTGATGTTGTAGAAGTAAAACTTATAACGGTACAACCTTTTGCTGGCGCTTTATGCTTTGAACTCTTAACAAAACCTCGTCCAATAAAATTTTCACCGACATCCTACCATAAAAACAAATTAAAAAAACAAAAGCATACCTTTTATGGGAAAAGAAAAAATTAAGCTTCTTGTCCTCCATTAAATAGAATATGAATAATAAAAAATAATAACTTCAAGTTAAGAAATGACTTATATAATATTTATATTATATAACGTGTACAATCTTCTTTTTTTAGTATACAAGAGGATGAATTTTATTGTTATCTCTATAATAACCACATAAAAATCTTGCAGTTTTTTATACTCAGGGAATGAGAAAAACTGCAAAGAATAGTTTGGTCTCCCTTTCATTTCAGCTCATCTTTTTATTGTTTAAATCAACAAAAGTACCTTAAGCCATTCTCATGAAAAAAAAGCTTTTGACTCTCAAAACAATTCTTTGCGTGCAATTATTGTAGCTATTGTAACTATTGGCACCGTTGGAACAGCATTGGGAATAGGAACACAACTTGTCTCTCTCTCTTCTTATGGCAGAGAAAGGTATTTCCAATAGTATGATCGGCTATAGTGGAACTGTTGGTGGATTTGCCACAATTGTTGCAGCTATTTTTACTTCTCGAATCGCCTTATGCTTAGGCATTTCTAAAACGATATTATTTATGATGGCCATAGGATCTTTAAGTTTTTTAGGATTCTATTTTTTTGAATCCATATGGATTTAGTTCATTTTAAGGTTTATATTACATTTTACTATGACAGTTATGTTTATCCTATCAGAGTTTTGGATCAACAGTTATGCTCCCCCTAAAAGACGTGGTTTTGTTCTTTCCATTTATGCTATTGTCCTAGGATTAGGGTTTGCGGTAGGTCCAATGCTATTAGCAAAAGTGGGAACACAAGGTTTTATTCCTTTTGCTGTTGGTTATAGTCTTATTATATTGGCTGCTATCCCAATTCTTGCCGCTTGAAATTAAGTCCAGAATTTCAAAAAAGCCAATATACACCATTTTTTCGTTATCTTTTTCACGTTCCAAGCGCAATGATGGCAGTACTTGTTTACGGTGCTATTCAAATGGGCGCATTAACTCTTATTACACCCTTTAGTTTATCCATTGGTTATAATGAGAATGAAGCAGCACACTTTATGGCAACCCTTGTGCTCGGAAATGTTTTCCTCTTAATTCCTATCAGCATTAGGAGTATATAAGCGATTATGCCAAAGATCGACGCTATCCGCTGATAAGTTGCGCTATCTTAGGTTTTTTGGGAACTTTCATGGTACCATGGATCATTCAATATCCATGGATTCTGATGCTTGATCTGTTCCTTCTTGGTGGTGTATCAGCGAGCCTTTATACAATCGGCCTTGCACATCTAGGGGCACGTCTCAAGGGACAAGAACTAGCTACTGCTAATTCTGCTTTTATTTTTTGCTATAGAATTGGTATGCTTATCGGGCCGACCTTTATCGGAAAATCCATGGATATCTTTAATCCTTTCGGTTTTTCAATAGCTATGGCTGTTTTTTTAGTTTATATATCACTTTGGTGTTTGTCCAACTTATGAGAAAATTAATCAGCTCTTGACTTTTTTGAGAACATCCGTAGTGTTGCTGGAGAATCTGATGACATCAGAAATAGGTTTTGATAGCAAAATAATATTTTTTCAGTATAAATAGGGTTCTTACATTATGGCTAAAGCAGCAACCATTAAGATCAAGCTTTTATCAACTGCAGATACCGGTTTTTTCTATGTAACAAAGAAAAACAGCCGTACAATGACAGATAAAATGAGCAAGCGTAAATATGATCCAGTTGTAAAAAAGCACGTTGAATTTAAAGAAACAAAAATTAAATAAATAGATGTTATACTCCAAAAGAAATGTGGGGATATTGCTCTTCAAAGTTATTTTTTGAGGGGCGTTTTTTTGTTTCCTTAAGTTTAAAAAGTTTACTTTAAAATTTGTATGTTTTGTACGGTTTTGAATAAGTTGATTTATTATTTAAGTTGCTTACATATATTCTACATGAATATTTGATTATTGTGATATCTAACGAAAATTTTGTCATTAAAACGAAACATTGTTTCGTCATATGAATAAAATTTCTCGGACGAATTATAAGCAATACTAAAATAGAGTGCGTTATAATAATGTTAGCAGTTTCTTGGTTTCATGAAAAAAAATTCTCATTTTAATCTAAGAAGCTTAAAAAAAATCACTGGTTTCAATATTTTTGTTGCAGCTAGCATTCTTGTTTTTATGTCAATTTATTTTAAGCAGAATCAGCCGTTGCCTCAAAAAGAAAAATTTTCTTCTCAAAACTCTGTTAAAGGAAATGCAGTAATCATTGATGGCGATTCTATCATGATTTCTTCAATTAAGATTCGACTGGTTGGAATTGATGCTCCTGAACTCCACCAATTTTGTGGAAAAAAGAAGGAACGCTACCCTTGTGGACTTGAGGCTAAAAAATATTTAGAACAACTACTAGACAATCAAACTGTTACATGTCACTGGCATAAAATAGATCAATACCGTCGTGTTCTTGCAACATGTAAAACAAAACAAGTTAGCAATATCAATGCAACGCTTGTACATAATGGTTGGGCTGTAAGTTATTATGAATACCCTAAAGAAGAACAAGAAGCTAGAAAGAAAAAAAAAGGAATATGGGCATCAAGTTTTCAACGACCGCGAGAATGGCGCAAAACAAATCCTCGCACTGAATAAGAAAAATATTTTTTAATTTCATTGACCAATGAAACGATGTAAACAGATTATCAAACTTGAAAAAAAATCTATTCCTGTCGTGTTTGTATCCAACAACCACATTATTTTCCTCCTCTTCCTCACGAACCAAATCCCGTCGTTTATTTATCCGATACGGCTTCGATTGCAATTGCAGGACAAGCACCAGGATTGCGTGTCCATGAAACTTCTATCCCTTTTAATGATCACTCTGGCAAAAGGCTGCGTGATTGGCTGGGGGTAACGAAAGAAGAATTTTATAACAAATCTCTTTTTGCTATTGTTCCTATGGGATTTTGTTTTCCAGGTTATGACAACAATAAAGCTGATTTACCACCAAGGCGTGAATGTCGAGAAATATGGCATGAAAAGATATTCCAAGCGATGCCTCAAATAAAGCTTGTTCTTGCTATTGGCAGTTATGCGCAAAAGTGGCATATTACAGAATTAAAACATAAAACTGTTTCAGCAACCGTTAGTGATTGGAGAAATATTCTTTCCATCCCCCAACCTCAAGGCTATAATGTTATGCCTTTGCCTCATCCATCATGGCGAAATACTTCTTGGTTACAGAAAAACCCATGGTTTAACGATGAGCTTATTGTATATCTGCGTCGTTTAGTGCGTAAATTTTTATAAATTAAAATATTGAGAAAAAATATGGATCGTCTTGACCGAAAAATTTTACATCTTTTGCAAGAAAATGCGACACTTTCTGTTGCTGATATTGCTAAAAAAGTGGGACTTTCGACCACTCCTTGCTGGCGTAGAATTCAAAAACTTGAAGAAGATGGTGTCATTCAGCGTCGTGTTGCCGTTCTTTCTCCAGAAAAAGTAAATGCGCATGTCACTGTTTTTGTGTCTATTCGCACAAACACACATAGCCATGAATGGTTTAAGCGTTTTTCAAAAATTGTGCAAGAATTCCGTGAAGTCATAGAATTTTATCGAATGAGCGGAGATATTGACTATTTATTGCGTGTTGTTGTGCCCAATATTGAAGCTTATGATCTTTTTTATAAAAAATTAATTTCTAAAATTGACATCCGTGATGTCTCATCTTCTTTCGCAATGGAACAGATTAAATATACAACGGAACTTCCACTTAATTATATTAAATTACACGACAAGACGCATGAACAAAACTCTTAAGAGTTTTTTATATCGTCTCATTATCTTTTAGGCATTCAAACTTTCTTGTTAAAAAACCACCGTTTGTGCATGTGTTAAAACAGCAGCTTTGACAATACCAGCTGCCATAGCTGCTCCTGTCCCTTCACCAAGACGCATCCCCAAATCAAGAAGTGGTTCTTTGCCAATTTTTTTTAAAAGTTTACGATGAGCTGCCTCAGAAGAAACATGTCCAACAAGGGTATGATCAAGAGCTTTTGGATGCATTTTATAAAGGACCGCAGCAGCTGCTGTTGCCACAAAACCGTCTAAAATCACGGGTATTTTTTCTATTCTTGCTGCTAAAATAGCACCAACCATAGCAGCAATTTCACGTCCTCCTAAGCGACGCATTATCTCAAAAGGATCATTAAAATAATCCTTATGCAAAGAAATAGCTGTATTAACCGCTGCGATTTTACGCTGATAAAAATCACCTTCTGATTCCTTACCATTTTCTGTCCATTCTTCCACTTCTCCTCCAAACAATGCTAAGCATAAAGCTGAAGCTATTGTTGTGTTTCCAATTCCCATTTCTCCAATACATAAAAGATCTGTCCCACCCGCAATGGATTCCATTCCAAATGCCATTGTAGCAGCTGCACTCCGCTCATCCATTGCAGCATCCTTCGTAATATTCATTGTTGGATATTCCAATGCTAAATCAAATATTTTTAATCCAAGATCATAAGCAATACAAATTTGATTAATAGCAGCTCCACCAGATGCAAAATTTTGCACCATCTTTTGTGTCATCGATTGTGGAAATGGTGTAACATTTTCTTCTACTATACCATGGTTTCCAGAAAAAATAGCGACCAAAGGTCGCGTTACGATAGGTTTTTCTGTGCCCCTCCATCCCGCATACCAAACAGCAATATCTCCCAGTTTTCCCAATGTTCCTTGCTCTTTTGTTAAGTTTTTTTGCCGTTTTTTTGCCAAGATTATAGAAAACTCATCAGCAACAGGTAAATTTGTAAGCAAAGCACGAAAATCATCAAATGGACTAGCGGTCATAAGGATACCTTTTAAAATCTACAATGTTTATGAAAATCACGTCATATATACAGGATATGAATAATTTATTGTTTTTTTAAACAGTGCTTAAAAAACGTTAAATATTATGAAAGCAATGATTTCTATTTTCTAATCAAATAACGAACATGAAAGATTTAAAATATTATCAATATGTTATTACTATTTTTACATTATGCTCTTAACCTATTTCTCTATTAAATAGGAGCAATCAGCATGTTGTTTAATATATAAATTCTAACATTCCTTCTATAACAAAAGTTGCAAATTTTCAGAAACTTATAAAATCGAAGGGATCAAAATGATCATAAAGAAATCAAAACACAAAGGATCTCAATTTTAACATATGTTAATTGTCAGGCTGTTATTAAATGAGAGCATAAAAAGCTTCTTTTAAAATACATATATCTGCATTTGGTTTTGTTGCGTCATTTGATAATATTTGCCTCCATCGACGTGCCCCACCCCGCCCATGAAATAAACCAATCATGTGACGCGTCACATGAGAAAGCCGCCCTCCCGATGCAATATGTCGAGCCGCATAATCACACATAACCTCAATAAGATCACTCTCACTCAGATTATTTTGCGCCTCATCATAGAGTTCAAAATCAATATGTTTTAACAAAGCTGGATCATGATAAACTTGGCGACCAAGCATGACAGCATCACAGAAAGTTAAGTGTTCTTTGATCTCATCAATCGATTTAATTCCACCATTTATCCCAATGAATTTATGAGGATATTTACGTTTTAATTTATAAACCCTTTCATAATTAAGGGGCGGAATATTGCGATTTTCTTTCGGACTCAATCCTTGTAGCCATGCCTTGCGTGCATGTATCCAGAGCGCATCACATCCAGCATTCCAAACCTGATTAGCCAAAAGATCTAACGCTAACTCTTCATCTTGTTCGTCCACTCCAATCCGACATTTGACAGTTACTGGTATAGTAACCTCTCGTTTCATCGCTTCCACGGCATTTGCCACAATGTCTGGATGTAGCATCAAACAAGCCCCAAAGACACCAGCTTGAACACGATTTGATGGGCAACCGACATTGAGATTTATTTCGTTGTAGCCAAAATCTTCAGCAATTCGTGCAGCTTCTGCTAACTTTTTCGGATCTGCCCCCCCTAATTGTAATGCAACTGGGCGTTCTTTATCGCTAAAAGCCAACAATTGTTTGCGAACACCATGAATGACAGAATCTGCTACCATCATTTCCGTATAAAGGAGTGCTTTTTTCGTTAAAAGACGATAAAAAAACCTGCAATGTCGGTCTGTCCAATCCAACATTGGTGCTACTGCAAATTTTACAGGCGATGGAAGGTTGTAAAATATCATGAGGGTATTACTCTCATATCCCTATAGCTCTCTCTCTTTATACATAGAAAAATACTTACTTTTAGTTTACGGAAATTTTTATTCCCTTATACTATCATGAGTATAATAACAGCCCATTATATTCAATTGATATAAAGGTTTACTACAATCAATCATGATAAAACACAATATGGCATTTCTCATAGATTAGTGTTCAGGTATATAAACATGAAAAAATTTTTCACTATAATATAAAAAACTCATTTACAATTTCTTCTTACGCTCATCAAGCCTCTATCCTTACATGATTTAGCACAGCGTTTAAGATAATAAACGATAAACTAAAACATTGTACAATTTTTCATAATAGATTTAATTTTCTTTAGATTTTTTAACTTATTGTGCAAATAAATGCTACAGAAGGTACTTTTATTTTCTCCTCAAGAAAGAACAAAAATCCTTATTCTACACGAATCTAATTATAAATCAGTTTTTCTCAATGAGTAATTCTTGGTAATATTCTTCGATTTCACTTTATAAGATAGATAAAGTTGATCCTAAATATTCTATCTAATTTTGCCATTTTATGATTCTTGCAAAAAAAAACTAAAATTAGGGTATAGACAATCATTGTCTTTTTAATATGTATGACTGACACCAGTATCTCTTGAAGAGAAATATTTTACAATATTGCAGATAAAATCTGTAAAATGAAATGATCATAAACGTTGTTCAATCTCTTGTTGGCTTTGCATATAGGAAGAAAGAATGTCAACCTCTTGTTCATTAAATAGGAGACCAAGTTTTGAACGACGCCATAACACATCTTCACATGCTTTAGCCCATTCTTTTTCCATCAACCATTTTACTTCTACTTCATAAAGCCCATGTCCAAAATCTTTTCCTCTATTTGCCTCACCATGTTCAAATATCACTAATGCTTCCGTACCATAGGAGCGTGCAAGCCTGCGATGTGTAAAAGCATCTAAATCTGGCATCAAAAGAGCAATCTTATTTTCGATTATATCTAATTGATTATAGGGAAAATCACCCCCTGGAAGTACTGTTTTAGCTGTCCATGATGCTCCCTTTTTACCAAGCGCTTTTTCAACAAATTTCATCGCATCTTCAGCCAACTTACGATAAGTTGTAATCTTTCCTCCGTAAAGATTAAGAATCTTTGGTGTTGTTCCTGTTCCCATTTCTTTTAAAACATAATCGCGCGTAATTTCTTGTGCTTTTGAAGCTCCATCATCATAGAGTGGACGAACTCCAGAGTAAGACCAGACAATTGTTTCAGGTAACACTGGTTGTATGAAATATTCACTGGCTGCTGCACAAATGTAATCAATTTCTGTATCAGTAATATGAACGTCAGCCGGATCTCCTTGATAATTACAATCTGTTGTTCCAAGCAAGGTAAATTCTTCTTGATACGGAATAGCAAATATAATACGCCCATCACCATTTTGAAAAATATAAGCACGATCATGAGTATAAAGCTTGGGAACCAAAATATGAGAACCTCTAACAAGTCGTACTGGTGGATGTTCTTTACAGTCTAATATGTTTGCTAAAACATGATCAATCCAAGGTCCTGTCATATTCGCGACATAAGAAGCTGTGACACTATATTCTTTACTACTTAACTTGTCTTGAAGAACGATACGCCATTTATTGCCTTCTTTTTTTAAAGAGAGAACTTCTGTTCGTACTTTTATATCAGCTCCCCACTTTTCTGCATCACGAGCATTGCCAATAACTAAACGCGCATCGTCTACTCTTGCATCAGAATATTCAAAACCTCTCTGATATTCTTTCTTCAGTGTAGAGCAAAATTTTTTTGAAAAATTAATCGTTTTACTGCGCCACAATTTCTGATTCCAATTCCCTAAATAATCATAAATAAAAAGTCCAAAACGCAACATCCAAGCAGGACGCAATTCTTTATGATAGGGAAGAAGAAAACGCAAAGGACGCACAATATGTGGAGCCATACGTAAAATGATCTCGCGTTCTTTCAATGCTTCACGAACAAGTTTGAACTCATAGTGTTCAAGATAACGAAGCCCACCATGAATAAGCTTTGTTGACGCACTTGAGGTCCCAGATGCAAGATCGTTCATTTCAGCCAATCCCACTTTAAATCCGCGTCCTGCTGCATCTCTTGCCAATCCACACCCGTTTATCCCTCCCCCAATGATAAACAGCTCATAATGTGTTGTGGTTTTCATAATTTCACTTTTCATTATTTAATTTTGTTTCTCAGTACTCAATAAAGCAATAGGAAAAAATAATACAAGTGTTCTTCATTGTATTATCAACGTACTTTTTCCTAAAATAAACACGCACAAAAAGCTTTTGATACCCTTACACATCAAAACAACATTTGACAAATTAAAGAGAATTTTTTTATCTTTTACAAAAAATAATCCTTGCCAAGCCAAGGTTCATCATATGAAGTCTTTTTAGAGAAAAATTGATGTTTTTTCTCATTCTTAAATACACACTATAGCTAAATGCTTTATTGCACATAGATAACGCTTTTCATATAGTTCACTCAATGACACACTAGGAAATATGAAGGTATACAGATGACTCATCACTCTCAAAATTCGAAAATAACACCTCTTTCAAAAATTTTAGTCCCAGTTATGTCGAGTATTTTAATCTTTTTACCTTCTTTATCAAACGCAACATCACACTCAAAAACAGCAAATCATTTAAGCTTAGAAAAGCTTAAAACACAACTTTTGGAAGATTCTAGCTTTTTATCTAAGCTTAAAGAAAAAATGATACCACATACTGATTCTCATCATATTCAACAAATTGTCAGAGAGTACCTTCTTACTCATCCAGAAGTTCTGATTGAAATGCAGCTTATTCTTCAAGATAAGCTGGAAAAACAGAACGAATACGAAAACAAAATACAAACTTCTGTCATCCATTTATTAGAAAAAGAAATTTTTCATTCTCCTCATGACGCCGTTTTGGGAAACCCAAATGGTAAAAAAGTGCTTGTCAATTTTTTTGATTACAACTGTGGATATTGTAAAAGTTCCTATTCACATATAGAAGACTTGATAAAAGAATATCCAGATTTAAAGGTTATTATCAAAGATTTACCAATTTTAAGCTCTGATTCTATGGCAGCCCATACTGTTGCCTACGTATTTCGAAAACAATTTCCAGAGAAATATCCTCAGTTTCACAAAACGCTTTTAATGTATCATGGCCGCGCAAATGAAGCTAAAGCTATTAAAGTAGCTGTTTCATTAGGAGCAGATGAAAAAAAACTACGTAATGCAATAAAAGATTCCACTCTACAAAACGCTTTTAAAGAAAATATCCAAATTGCCTCTAAACTTCATATTACGGGAACACCTTCTTACATTATTGGTAATAAAATATTCATTGGCGCAGCCAGACAAGATACTCTAAAACAAGCGATAGACAATACACGGTGAATACCTGATCAGTTTTAGGAAGAATACTGTAAATGAGGTAATTTTATGCTTTCTCTTTTTTGATAACAGGCTTATAAGTGCAATTTTGCGTAAAGCAGATACGAATTTTAAATTGCAAAGTATAATGATTTAAAGGAAATAAAAATCTTTAAAGCCTCAAAAGATATCATCCCTAATCTAGAGATATGCAGTCATAAAATGAGATAATGACGATCTTCATTGATCAAGGAGTTAGAAATAAAATGGCAACAAAAAAAATGGATTCGGTAAAAACTGCAATTGATACGAAAATTATTCGTGATCTTGCTGAAATTTTGAATGATACCAATTTAACGAACATTGAAGTTGAACAAGGGGAGCTTCGTATTTGTGTCTCACGTCAAAATACCTTAACTTCTTCTGAGCAAGCCATCTATGCTCCTGTTTCTACTCCTACTTTTTCTGTAACATCTTCTCCAGTCCCAACAACTGAATCTCCTATACAATCTATCCAAGAAGATAAATCAAAAAACACAATAACCTCTCCGATGGTTGGAACAGCTTATCTTGCACCTTCACCAGGCGCGCAACCTTTTGTAGAAGTAGGACAAAATGTTTCTGAAGGGGAGACATTACTTATTATTGAAGCCATGAAAACAATGAATCAAATTTCATCACCACGCTCAGGCACGGTAACCACTGTTCTTGTCAAAGATGGCCAACCTGTTGAATTTGGTGAACCACTTATTATTGTTGAATAAAGCGAGGGGCAACCATGATTCGAAAAATACTCATTGCTAATCGGGGAGAAATTGCTCTTCGCGTTTTGCGTGCATGTAAAGAACTTGGCATAAAAACCGTGGCTGTTCACTCTACCGCTGATGCAGATGCAATGCATGTTCGTCTTGCTGACGAAAGCGTTTGTATTGGACCTCCTCCTGCTCGCGATTCTTATTTGAGTATTCAGCAAATTATTGCTGCTTGTGAAATTACAGGAGCTGATGCTGTTCATCCAGGTTATGGCTTTCTTTCTGAAAATGCAAAATTTGCAGATGTTCTAGAAGCCCATGATATTACATTCATCGGTCCAACAGCTACTCATATCCGAATCATGGGCGATAAAATCGAAGCAAAGAAAACCGCTAAAAAACTTGGTATTCCTGTAGTTCCCGGTTCAGATGGAGCAGTCACTGAAGAATCAGATGCTTTACGCACTGCTCGTGAAATTGGTTATCCAGTTATTATCAAAGCTTCTGCCGGTGGTGGTGGACGTGGTATGAAAGTCGTTCATTCTGAACAAGAATTTTCTATAGCTCTCAAAACAACGCGTTCAGAAGCGAAAGCTGCTTTTGGTGATGACGCTGTTTACATAGAGAAATATTTAGAAAAACCCCGTCATATTGAAATTCAAGTCATAGGTGATGGTGCGGGAAATGCTATTCATTTAGGAGAACGCGATTGTTCACTTCAACGACGGCATCAAAAAGTATGGGAAGAAGCTACATCACCTGCACTTAACGAATCTGAACGGAAAAAAATTGGCAGTATTGTTGCAAATGCCTGTGCCCAACTTGGATATCGTGGAGCTGGTACTGTTGAATTTCTTTATGAAAATGGTGAATTTTATTTTATTGAAATGAATACGCGTTTACAAGTCGAACATCCTGTAACTGAAGAAATTACGGGTATAGATTTAGTCCATGAACAAATCCATATTGCATCAGGCTGCAAGCTTTCAGTGACACAAGATGATGTCTGTTTTTCTGGTCATGCCATTGAATGCCGTATTAATGCAGAAGATCCTATTAACTTTACGCCATCACCTGGAACCATTACACATTTTCATACACCTGGAGGTTTAGGGATTCGTGTTGATTCAGGTGCTTATTCAGGTTATCGTATCCCTCCTTATTATGATAGTATGATTGGAAAGCTGATTGTTCATGGACGTACCCGTTTAGAATGTATGATGCGTTTACGGCGTGCTTTAGATGAATTTGTCGTCGATGGGATAAAAACTACACTACCTCTTTTTCGCGATCTTATTAATAATCAAGATGTTGCTGATGGTAATTATAATATTCACTGGCTAGAAAAATACCTTGCTCATCAATCAAAGTCTTCAGATTCGTAATTCGATAGCAAAATGGTGAATTCCTATAAAAGATTCTATAAGATATCAACATAAGGATAATTCCAACCTTGCTGTAAAAAGTGGTAAAAGAGGAAATAGATTGGTTATTTTTTATTTGTTATACAGTTTTCTTTTAATATGTACAAAATTTGATAATTTTCTGTTTTCCTTTTTGCGAGTTTGTGCTAACTCCTACGTGGTTACGCCCTTATAGCTCAGTTGGTAGAGCACCTGATTTGTAATCAGGGGGTCGGGAGTTCGAGTCTCTCTGGGGGCACCATTTTACATCTTCAACATATTGAAATATATAGATTTTTTCTTTAAATAGCCATTTTCAGACCACCTTTTAGACCACCTTCTACAGTTTATATAATTTTACCTAATTTGTTCTTATTTGCTCCTTATTTTTCTTTGGAGTGAAGGCTAAGATCTCTTTTTTTCTCCATCTCACTGCTCTCCCTAGCTTATATGGCTCCGGAAACACCCCCTGAAGCACCCAATTGCGAATCGTTGTTGTGGATACACTAAAAAGCTGTGCACACTCACGTGTCGTTACATATCTATCTCCATCATCAAATATCATCTCATTACCTTTCTCTTTTTTATGTTAATTAAATGGGTGGGGGTGCTTAAGCAAGAGGAGAAGGAGAGAGCACCCCCATAGGTTTAAGCAGCTTTTGCCAAAATCTTTTGCATCTCTTGTTCTATTTCCCCTAAAAAGATTTCGACCGCTTTATTAATCTCTTCAATGTGTTTCTCATCACGGAGGACGCGTTTGACTTTCATTCTCAAACCAGTAGATTTGCCTACAAAGTTTGGATTATAGCTAATGAAATCACACCACTTTCGTCCTGTACAAGCCATTTGGAATTGCATTTGTGCGATATATTCAGGCTTGATTTCGTCATACATAAAAAAACGAAGATGAGTCGTTGATTGTGGACATTTGACTTCGATTAAACCGTCCTCTCCAATCAACCCATCAGGACTTGCCCCCGCCATTTTCATTTTTGGGTGGGGGATAAACCCGCATCTTGTGACTTCTGCGTCATAAATGAATTCATATTCTCTTAAGGCATTCTCTTCATATGCAATGCCCCATTGCATAGCAGGTGTTGTATAAGATTGGCTTATTTCTTCTATTAAGCGTTCTGTCATGAGTTTCGTTTTGTAGTCTTCATATTTGTTTGTAGGCAAACCTTTTGCTGTCTTACTGAGTACGTTGTAAACGTTTGAAGCAGTGACTTTTCCTAGCCTTGCTTGAAACCATTCTGCTGTTCTTTGCTCCATCTCACACCGCCGTTTGTTGTTGAGTTGGTGCATATTCAATATCTTGTATAGGTGCATCTAATTGCTCTTGTTGTGCTTTTTTCATTTGTGAACGTTGCTTTTTTTTCAAAGAAAACAAAGCGATTTGAGCTTGTTTATAAGACATATCTGTTAGATTTTTTGCTCCTACGAAAGAGATAAGCTTACTTTCTTCAGATTGTGTTTTTTTAATTAATTCTTTGATTTCATTCATTTGTTCAGGAGAGATACCTGAAAGAAGCGTGTTGCCATCTGTATCGTCTTCTTTTCTTGCGACATTAAGAAGCATGCCTAAGAGATATCTACGTGCGTAGGTGAGAGTAGAACCAACCGCTTGTATGTTATTTTTGCTCCCTGTAGCATCAAAAGGAAAGGTTCCTTCTGTTGATATTTCATTGCCCGATATATGCTTTAAAGTCATTTCTACAGTTATGTCATTTGAACTCTGGTCTTTGATACGAGAGAACAAGGCAAAGTGATATTTTGCAAGAGTTTCTTTGATTGAATCAATATATTTATCAAGCGTGGTATAGAGGCTTTTAGTATGTGTATTAATGGCGTTTTGTTCGATATCTTTGTATTCCATTTGCATAGCAGAAAGATCACGGACAAAGTTTTGGCGCTCTTGTCGTTTTATCTCTTGTTCTCGCAATTCAAGAAGACGCTTGAGACGATCCAGATCAACATCATTGTCTAAAGCTCTTTCTAAAATAAGCTCCATAGCTGTAGGTTTGATTTCACAATCGTTCATTTTTTCCACTAATTCCGTTTGTGTGGTACTTAGTTCACTCATCTTGATTTCCTCCATTGCGCGCAATTCCCCCGTGGCGTGAATCACGCATGTTTTAAAAGTTAGTTGGTTGTTACAATCCTGTTTCTAGAGACTGTGTGATATTGACCACCTCCCCGTCTGAAAAGACGAGGAAATGAAATCTTTTTTAAAACTAAGCGGCTTTCGTAACAGATTTTTCTAAGACCTGTTTTGCTTCTTTAATGAGGGCTTTATATTTTCTGTTTTCTTCATCCACTCTGAAGGCATCAATAAGACGCATATGAATTGGACCCAAAAGATACAAAACTTTTTCACCAGCGTTCATTCCCTCCCAATAGCTTGGCAAATCAAAACGGGTATCACGATCATAATCAACAGATTGGTTTCTTAGTTTTTTCTCACATTCAATAAAGTAACGACGTGCCTGTCGTCCTTTCTTATTACGTTCAACCATAGAAAGCTCTTTCGCCATATCTAAGGTGAGATGATATTCTACTGCTATAGCATTGTTCGCTTCCATTTTTTTGTGGAAGCGAATAAAATCTTGCCTTTCAAGAAAAGAATAAGCAATGATGCGTTTTTTTATCCAAGTAGAGAAATCTTGTTTGCTTTCCAAAAATGCATGCAATTCACGCGCATTAACGGTTTGAACTGTTTCCTGATCAATTGTTTGTTCTGTAATTTTAATAAGAGTGTTCATAATGAACTCCTATGCAGTGAGATATTTTTCATTGACATCCAATAAAGGATGCCGGGTGCTGAAAAACACGGTGCATAGTCCGTCGTTACGCTTTCCCCATAAAGAGTATTGTATAGCGTAACTACACCCGACAAAGTCATTATATGCGTGTAACATACAACGAGTCAAAGCCTTTAATGTGCGGAAAATAAACTGTTTCGGCAATTCATCCGCTATGCATTTAAGGTGTTTTTCAAGCACCTGATTCGACAATAGACATACTGATATTATTTTGTCAATTAAAAAGTTTGAAAATTGACGCAAATAAATCATATCGATTTTATCAGTAAATTCGTATTTTTTTTGCATGGTTACATCCCTTAATTAATGCATGCTTTGTCTTTTAAGCTCTTGAGACAGCACACCAATTCCTTTTGCTGTGATTTTTGCGCAAGGAATGACCTTTTCTATTCCACTTGCGGTTTGAAGTGTGATGGTTGGACAATCCATAAGTTTCTT
>NZ_JBHIMR010000079.1:0-995 GCF_042194215.1 Bartonella sp. MR100HLJHH | reverse complement strand
ATTAATAAGAATAGTGTGACTTTTGGAGATCCCAAAACAGGCACTGTTGCATTGCATAATGTTGCCGCTGGTAAGATAGCCAAGGATTCACATGATGCTGTAAATGGTGACCAGCTTCATTCACTAGGCAATACCGTTGCTACCTATTTTGGTGGTGGTGCAACATTTGCAGATGGTGCTTTTACAGCTCCGACTTATAAGATCTCAAATGTTGCTGAAGATGGTAAGGCAACAGAAAAGTCATATAACGATGTTGGTTCAGCCTTTGCTGGTCTTGATACGAGTGTCAAGAATGTGAACACTCATCTAACGAATGTAGAAAATAAGTTTACCCAAAAGATCGATGATATTTCGAAAGAGGTTAAAGGTGATGCCTTGTTGTGGAGTGATAAAGTCCATGCCTTTGTAGCGCAGCATGAAAAGAAGGAAGAAAAAGAAGACAGCACAGTTGTAGTGACACAAGAAAACAGCAAGATAACGTCTCTTGCAGCTGGAGCTGTCAGTGAAACTTCAACAGACGCCGTTAATGGCTCACAGCTTCATACCTTGGGCACTGTGGTTGCTACGTCTTTAGGTGGTGGTGCTGTCTATAAGGATGGGAAATGGACCGCTCCTAGTTTCAAGGTTAAAACAATCAAGGAAGATGGGAGTGCTGTTGAAGAGCAGAGCTATAATAGTGTAGCGGAAGCGTTTGCAGGCGTTGGCAGTTCTTTCACGAACATTCATAATGAGATTAACAAGGAGATTAGCAAAGTCGTAGGCGATAGCCTTGTTAAGCAGGATGAAAAGACAAAGGTTATCAATATTGGTAAAGAAGTAGAAGGCAGTGAAATCAATATTGCCAATAAGACTGGTACGGATCGGACTCTTTCTGGTGTGAAGGCAGCGACCAAGGATAATGAAGCCGTTAACAAAGGTCAGCTTGAGAAAGGTTTAACGGATCTTTCCAACAGTCTTCAGTCTGATGAATCAGCAGTTGTTCATTACGATAAAAA
>NZ_JBHIMR010000078.1:0-1004 GCF_042194215.1 Bartonella sp. MR100HLJHH | reverse complement strand
TATGTTAACCATGCCGTTGAATTTGCTGAAAAACATCTGAAAATCCTTAATGAGCGAGAGGCAGCAGAAGCACATCTTAGTCCACAAGTTTTGATTACTTTCAATAAAGTTGCAGAGCAATTAAAAGAAATGGGTTGGACAGTTTATCGTGATAAAAACTACAATCGCAATGCTTATTTTGTAAGTAAAGACCGTATCATCAATATAATGTATAACCTTCAAAGTGATGAAGAAGAGCCGATTGTTGCATTTAAGGCTTCCCTTTCAACACTTAGTTTTTCTACGGCTCATAGAGAGATTTTCTATAATATGCCTCAATATATAGCCCTCAAAGAAGCAGAAGAAGTTTATACAGTTTCTAGTACTGAATTGGATGAAGGCAAGCTAAAGCAGATTTGTACAGATATACTTGGATGGGCTGATCGGCAAAATGTGAATCAAATCATCTATGATTATGCGGCTTTTCCCCCAGACAGTGAACTTGATCTTGTAGCGCGTCACCTTATTGCGCTTGTTTTGATTGGGGATGTTGAAAAGCTCAAATCTTATAAGGAGAATTTTAGAAAGGGAAATCCTTTAGGTTTTGTGGAAGAAATCTCAAAATATAGAATTGATAATCTCCTCACTCTTGCACGGGGTTATCGAGCAGGTTTTCCGAAAAATGCACCGATTTTGAGCTTGGATCCGCAAACAGCACCTGTTTCTTCTAAAACAACTTCTGTTGAAGTGGCAGTGGAAGTGGATGAAGCGGATGACACTGATGATCGTCTCACTATGGAAAGTGCAACAACACTTTTAAAAAGTTTAGACTGGTCAACCGAGAAAATCAATGAGAATGACCATATGGCAAGCTATCAATTGGCTGATCGTGAAGTAGACATTCTTTATAACGACGAAATTGCCAAAGATTACCCGCAATTTGATAGCGCCTTTTTGATTAGCACGGGCATTCTTTCCACCGCTTGTAAATTCATTGATCCTACCCACACGGAAGATATTCCAGA
>NZ_JBHIMR010000077.1:0-1007 GCF_042194215.1 Bartonella sp. MR100HLJHH | reverse complement strand
ATTCTAATAGTACCTATTGAAGAAATAGTAAAAATACATTACATTAGAACTACTTTGTAACACATTAAGTGGTCGTAAAATGGCTGAGACAACATTTACCTTTCGCGTCGATGATGTATTAAAAAATGAATTTTCCAAAGCAGCAAAGGCGTGTGATAGATCTGCTGCACAATTATTGCGCGATTATATGCGCGATATCGTAAAAGAACAAAAAGAAAAAAGTGCATACGATTTATGGTTTCGGGAACAAGTTCAATTAGGGATAAATTCTGCTAATGCAGGTGATATAATATCTTCTGAAGAAATCGAAGCAGAAGCAAAGGAATGGCGCCTAAAAACACAAAGTAAACTCGATAGATCAACTTTATGAAGCTAATTTGGACACAAGTAGCATACGTTGACCGCAAAAAGATCCGTGAATATATATCACAAGATAATCCTTCTGCTGCCTTAAAGTTTGATCAACTTTTATCTGAAAAAGTAGAAAAACTTGTTAAATTTCCTACTCTTGGTCGTTTAGGACGAATTGTAAATACACGTGAACTCATTGTACATTCAAATTATATCATGATTTATGATATTTCAAATGGCGTTGTGCGTATTTTACGTGTGCTTCATACAAAGCAAAAATTTCCTTAATCAACTGTATTTTTATTTACTTGGTAATTGAAGCAAATTATTTTCTACAATACTGCGCTCCCTATCAGTAAGTAATGATAGATTACTATTTTTATAATGTTGCGAATATGATTGCATAATGCACTTTGCACACCGCTTAGTTTCTACTCGTAAAAATAATGATGATACTCTTGGTAAACGACGCTTTATTGTCAATGATATCACGGTCGAAAAGCTTGGGGAACTCTTAAAAGCCCCCCGTGGTCTCTTAATGGTGCGTGATGAATTGTCTGGTTTTTTAGCCAATCTGGAACGTAAGGAATATCAAACAGACCGTGCTTTTTATCTAACGGCTTTTAATGAAGATGATCAATTTACCTATGACCGTA
>NZ_JBHIMR010000076.1:0-1008 GCF_042194215.1 Bartonella sp. MR100HLJHH | reverse complement strand
TTAAGTCTTGGCAAAGAAGTTCTTCTGCTTGCTTTTCCGTGATGGTCATGCCTTCATAAACAAAAGGCTTTCCAGCATTGTTTGTATGTCCATAACCTATTGTCCACACACCAATGGTATCTTTGTAGGCGTTTAAACGCAAGCCTTCCCATTGTTTGATAAGTGCAAGTCCCTCTAATGATATTTTTCGCATGTGTTGCTCCATAAAAAAGCCCCACACAAGGCGGGGATGAGTGAATATTAAAAATTGCAATTATTGCCTTTTATTAAAAATCTCGTTTCATGTAACTTTTTTCTGTGTTATACGTTACATGAAACATAATGGAGATTTTGTTATGGCTACAATGCACGTCAATGAACGCGTTCAAAAACATCGCAACGCACAAAGAAAAGCAGGTTTGCGTTTAATGCAAATTTGGGTACCAGATATTCGCCAACCGAACTTTGCAGAAGAGTGCCGACGCCAATGTCGCTTAGTCGCAAAAATGGATAAAACAGATACATCTATGCAGTTGTTGATGGATCAATCTTTAATGGATGTTGATGGCTGGACAGAATAATGCGTGGATCTCTCGTCACAATAGCTATGCAAGGCGATTTTGGTAAACCAAGACCTGCGTTAATCATTCAAGCTAATCAATTTAGTGAGCATACAAGTGTAACGGTTTTACCAATTACAAGTACACTTGTTGATGCGCCATTACTCCGCATTACGATTCAGCCAACCGCTAAAAATGGTTTGCAAAAACCTTCGCAAGTAATGATTGATAAGATTATGACGGTAAGATGTGAAAAAGTTAGTCCAGCTTTCGGCTCCATTCATGCAGATAAAATGGTAGAAATTGAACGCTGTTTAGCTGTATTTTTAGGAATAGTAAAATAAAAATAGTATTTCTTTTTATCATCATAAAATAGCTTTGTTTATCTATCTTCTTCATCCATATGGATGACGCCTTCGCCTTCGTCACATGCGTTTGGTGGGGCGTTTGGATCAAGGGTATCATCCTT
>NZ_JBHIMR010000075.1:0-1020 GCF_042194215.1 Bartonella sp. MR100HLJHH | reverse complement strand
GGGACTTTGGGGGTGCCGCTTATATGTATTATTTTATTTTTGATTGAAAAAAATATATAAGGGGGGGAAAAGGAACCCTCAAAACCTTCAAAACTAAGTACCATAATAGTTTTGATAGCATTTCTTATGATTATAATCCCTTTCTTTTGAAAGGCTTTAAAGGATTATATGCTTTTCATAAAGCACATTTTAATCATTTACTAAAATCATAAGATTCGTCTGTTAAATAAACAGACATAACCGATAAAATAGACAATAATCCATTAAAAGGGATTTTGATCATCTATGGAATAATTTTATAGATCTTTTTTTATAGGTTGTTTCCTTAAAATCTTGCACCAAAACCATGATCAGAGCCATACCACTGTTGAGTTTTTCAACTAGTGATCAAGACTTTGGAGCGCGTCTTATTTTCTAAATTTCTGAAATCTTTTTGATATTTTTTAGGTGCTATTTCTTGTCTTTTTTTCCGATAAAATTGACTATTTTCTCTTTCCACGAGCGGTGTTGCTCCTTGCTGGTAACCTCTTGTTGATCATCAAGCTTTTCTGCCACCTGTTTAATCAAAGCGTAACTCACTTGCTTCACCTTTGCTACTTCTTTGGCTAAAGCTAATGCACGTTCAAGGTGGGTTTTGTTGATGCTTTCGTCAAAGCCTAGGTGATCACCTGCCGTAAAGCTTTTCTGATAAGATTGTAAGGTCTCAACATCACCCAATAAAGCAAGAGCGCCAAGATGAAGTAAAGCATAATCCGTATCGTTTGCTTTGGACGTGGCGCCTTTTTCCCAAGGAGCAGTGCCATAATCAGAGCGAAGTCTTTTAGAAAGGTCAATGTCTTTGACTGCCCATTCTAGCGCATCATCAAGCGCCTGTGTTAAACGATCCGTAGTGACTTCTGGTTCAAAGATTTCTAATCCCTTGGCTTCAAAATTAAGCTGTATATCTGGAATATCTTCCGTGTGGGTAGGATCAATGAATTTACAAGCGGTGGAAAGAATGCCCGTGCTAATCAAAAAGGC
>NZ_JBHIMR010000074.1:0-1025 GCF_042194215.1 Bartonella sp. MR100HLJHH | reverse complement strand
GTGGCAACAGAAAAAGGTGTAGGGGTTCGCATGCGCCATGATATGGCAGCCAATGCGGGGCAGTTGCATCTTTCTGCTGACGGGAAAATCTCGTTGAAGAATGTTTTTGGTCATGGGGGTGTTGTCCTCAAATCGAAAAGTCAGAGCGTATTGGCAAAGCACATCACCTCGAAAAAGCATATTGATATTGCCGCACATAAGGATGTGACGTTAGAAGCCGTTGGCGCTGATGGTCATTTAAAAATAGAGGCGCAGGATGGACTTTTATCGATTGCCGGAAACGCAACGTCTGGGGGCAACATGGAGCTGTCTTCGCGCCAGACACTTCAAGTTTCAGGGCTAGGGTCAGGCGCTGATATGGCTCTTGAGGCAGGCGGAGAGCTGAAGATTGAGGGGAACGTTTTAGCGCAAGGGAACCTCAAGGTACATGCCGGTGGTGATATCCAAACGCATCTTTTAGCTGGTAGGGTTGATATGGTTCTTGAGGCGGGTGGAGACTTGAGGCTTGAGGGGGATGTTTTAGCGCAAGGGAACCTCAAGGCACATGCCGGTGGTGATATAAAGGCGCAGCTTTTAGCCGGTGGGGTTGATATGACGGCAACGGGTGCTACAGGTGTTGTTGTTCTTGGCACCCAAGGGGATGTTGATCTCCAGAGCAGTCAAGGTGCGATTGTTGCTGAAAGTGTTTATGGAGCAGGAGATATCACCCTGATTTCTCATAACGGGCTTTCTGTTTCTCAAACAATTCTGTCGCATCAAAATGTTGCCATTCAAGCACAACCAGAAACAAATGCTCCCGTTCATTTTGGGCAACTTTTAGCCTATGGCAAGGCAAATATTGAGGGTGGGGCTGTTGACTTTTCTTCGCTGATGACGGGTGAAGAAGCTGTTTTAAAGGTTGGCAGCCTTGATGCAGGGACACTGATGACAGGTGTCGTTTCTACGGGCGGTTCAGGGGATCTTGTTTTAGATGAAAAGGGCTTTCTTTTGATTACAGCAAAAGAAGGGGTGAAGGTTGGTCAGAT
>NZ_JBHIMR010000073.1:0-1039 GCF_042194215.1 Bartonella sp. MR100HLJHH | reverse complement strand
GATCAATTTTATTGAAAAGTTGCGTGAACACTGTAAAGTCCATGGAATTCCTCTTTAACGAATTTTCAACTTTTTATCACCTTGAAACATAGATACATGCTAAACGCGTTATTTGCATTTATACATTACCTAAGTATTTGCATTACGATATCTTGGCTTTGATAAAATCTTTGTGCCTCTCTGAATTGTTCGGATAGTACTGAACCTTCTACATTGGCTTTTGTTTTTATGAAAAAAAAGCAAATGTTGTAAAGAGCTTTATTGGTTAGATCTTATTTCAGGCATACGTTTGTTGTAAGAGGCTATAATTTTGCTATACAATTTACGTTTTTGTATTTCGATAAGAGTCTCTTCGTCATCGCTTAAATTTCTGACCATTTGTAGCTTTGTATATTCATTTTGGATCATGGATGACATGGTCTTAATGCGTGTTTGTAGATCAAAAAGTTCTTTCAGATCTTTTGTGTTATTTATCTTATCTAAGAAATCTTTCACTTGTTTAAAGCGGTTCTCTATGTCTTTGAAAGTTTGTAAACTTACAGCTTTTTCGACAATCCCACTATATTTAAGACGTGTATTAATTATTTCGCGTATCTTATAATACGGCAATTTCTGGAAGCCGTCCTTTTTCTCTTCGAGAACAAGTTTACGAAAAAAATTTCTATAGTGCCCAGTAGATATGTTTTGGTAGCTTGTTTTTGTGTCTGGGTAGTCAAAAGGCGAAACTGGTATGAAAAAACTAAAATTGTCTCCTATTGCATGTGCTAGCATTTTAGGTCCTATTATAGACTGATGGATTTTTTTCGCGTTTTCGATCTGCTTTTCGGTTTCTTCAATTTGTTGTTTTAACAACGTAATAATTTCCAGGTAGTCTGCTTTTGAAAAAGGAATTTGAACAGTTGAGCCTTGAGTTCCAGAACCCCAACTAAAGTTAGACGTTAGAGTTAAATTTATCATTCCCAAAAGGGTAATCATTCCTGTTATAATAAGAATCTTTCTCATATACTTGCTCGCTTGATTTCGTCAGGGATTGTTTTAT
>NZ_JBHIMR010000072.1:0-1083 GCF_042194215.1 Bartonella sp. MR100HLJHH | reverse complement strand
GATATTTTATGCTGTTAACCACCTCCCCGCCTCAAAGACGAGGAGATAAAATCATGTTTTTAAAGTTAAGCAGCTTTTACAACAGGGCTTGCTAAAACGCGCTTAGCTTCTTCAACAAGCGTTTTATAATGTTTGCTCTCTTCTGCTAGTGTAAAGGCTTTAACAAGATGCATGTGAAGCGGTCCATAAATGTAAACAGCTTTTTCAGTAGGTCCCATTTCATCCCAGTTGCTTGGAAAATCAAAACGTGTATCACGGTCATTATCAATTAACTGGTTTTTTAAATCATAGAAAGCTTTTACAAGCGCTTTTTTGAATGCACGCACCGTATCATTGTTACGCATATAGGTCATGAGTAGAGTGGCTTGTGGTTCATTGAGGATAGCAACTTCTCTCTTTTGACCACCTTTACCGTCTCTTTTACTTACTTGGATTTCAAATCCAAGTGAACCAAACTCTTCAAAATCCTTACGATTATTGCGTACTAACTGTATAACTGTTTTATGCGTATTACCCACACCCTCTGCAATTTTTAAAGAAGTTGTAACAGCAATACCAGCATTGTTGATTGTCACTAAATTGTTCATGATGAACTCCTAATGGTTTTAATGTCTCTATTGACACCCCCAAGGGTGCCGGGCGTTAGAAACACGGCCATTAGTCCGTCGCTATGTCTTCCCCTCGTGAGAAGGTATTGTATAGCATAGCTACACCCGACAAAATCGTTATATGCCAATAATAGCATAAAAGACAATCAGTATTTTAAATGCATGGGAGAGATCTTACGTGACCTATCCGCTAATGGTTTAGTGTTTCTAGCACTTGTGATTCGAATAACATGAGGGTTTATTAGTGTCAATATGCTTTTAAAAAATTATTTCACATATTGTTGTTTTCAAAGGATCGCATTTGAAATGCTACCCTTTACTATTCACTCGCATTTGAAATGCGAGTGAACCAAAATCCTTATGATTTGCTGTTTTAAAGGGCGCGATTTCAAATCCAACCCTCATTTTTTTCCCATTCATTTCATTAGCCAACCATTTAAAGGAGCATAAAGTATGGCAACAGGTTTTTTACACG
>NZ_JBHIMR010000071.1:0-1152 GCF_042194215.1 Bartonella sp. MR100HLJHH | reverse complement strand
AGCGCAAGTCAAATGGATAGCTGTTGTATAAGCGAGCTTGTATGATTTTTAAGTCCTTTTATCACTCTTTCAAAGCCTGTTAAAGCCCTTTAAAGGGCTTTTTTTGACTGACAGTGTCAGTCTTATGGAGCATGGTGATGCTTGTTATAATCTCTTCATTGATTTGGAGAGCAAGATGACAATAGAATTTAAACTTCGTATTCACTTTATTAAGAATGGCAAGGGATCTAAGTTTTTGGCAATATTTGATCAGACAGCCTTTGATGCAGTTGTAAAATCCTTGATGTTGACGTGCAAATTTATCCCCTCCATGCGCCTATCCTTCTCTTTACGCATGAGGTGGAGAAAAGAAAAACAAGTCTAAGCTATTAGGCTTTCCAATGGGATATTAAACTGTTGGTGCAAATTTTTAATCATGCGTAGTGTTAGTTTTCTTTTTCCACTCAAGATTTCATAAACGCGATTTAAATGACCAATCGCAGGAACGAGATCTTTAGCACTTAAGTTCATTTGTTCCATTCTAAATTTAATAGCTTCAATCGGGTGAGGAGGAGAAACAGGATAGTGTTCTGCTTCATACGCTTCAATCAACAACACAAGAACCTCCATTTGATCAAATTCTGGAGTATTCTCTTTAGGTTGATTGTCAAACATTGCAGACACAATTTCTAAAGCTTCTTGATAATCTCTCTCTGTACGAATTGGTTTGATATTCATTTCTTAAATTACACAGTATTGATGTTATACTGTTTAGATTGTAATGGTTTTTAAGTTAATTGCAAAGAAGACTATCTATGACTATACGCAATCCTAATCGTTGTCCTACTCATCCAGGAGAAGTTTTAGCAGATATTATTCCTGAAACAGGCAAAACAAAGTCAGAAATTGCACAAATGCTCGGTATATCACGCCAACATCTCTATGATATTTTAAATGCCAAAAAGCCTGTCTCTCCTTCTCTTTCGGCTTGTCTTGGCAAAATGTTTGGGAATGGAGCTGCCATATGGTTACGTATGCAAGCCAATTATGATGCGTGGCATGCTGAACGTGAAACAGATGTTAGCAAAGTTCCAATACTCCACGCTGTTTGACTTTGTGACTCAATCTCTAGAGACTTTTCCAAGTGGTTTTATTGCTTTAACTTCTTTAATT
>NZ_JBHIMR010000070.1:0-1185 GCF_042194215.1 Bartonella sp. MR100HLJHH | reverse complement strand
CATATTAAAATGAAAAATATCATTCTTGTAATTTTGATTGCAAACCTTTTATCGGCTTGTGTATTAGCACCAAAGCTAAAACAGCCCAATGATAGGAACCGTGTGCCTATTAATAAAACAATCCCTGACGAAATCAAGCGAGGAGACAACGGAATCTCATAAACTGATTTATGAAGTTAATAATATAATGGTCAGTCTTTCTAAAAATAGTCAGTCTTTCTAAATATGTGAAAATTAAAAGGAATAAAATATGCAAAAGCTGATTATTATCATAGCAATTAGTGCGTTTCTTGGAACAACAAACTTAGTAAGAAGTGACACTGTTACTAAGCAAGGAGGAGCTCATAGCCGTATTACTATAATTCCTGGTATGGGGTCAGGAGGTCTCAGTACAAGCAAAGATTATAGACCAAAAAAACCACCAAAAGGCTATAATCCACCACCTGCACTTCCACCCGATGTTAAAATCGATCTTTCTACTTTGGGAACGATGAGAAATCGCATACCGTCCAAACCTAGTGGCTCTAAGCCATCTAACACAACTCCAGTATCTCCCACAACTCAGGTACCTAAATCAACTTTTGTATCTGCTCCACCTGCAGAATATCTAGAGATTATTAATCTATTAAAAAAAGGGGAAATTATTGAGCTCTTAAAAAAACAGCTTGAGTTGAAAAAAAAACAACTTTTGCAAACAGAAAAAGCCTATCAAGCTATAACAAAGGGTCAGAAAACTGCACCTCAGAAAATAGACTTTTCTAGTTTTTTTCTCAAAGAGCCAGAATCGCTCTATAAGAGTGACAAGCTTTCAAGGGAATCATATCAAAAGCTATTGCAGGAAGAAAACAAAATTTCTGGGACTTTTGATCAAATGGGGAAGGCTATTTCAAGGCGTTTACAATTTGCATCGATACTAGATAAAGCTGTAAGTTTAGAAACTTTTGAAAACGTAGAAAATCGTTTTAAATACCTCCAACATCTATTAGATGAAATTCAAACAAAAGAAAACCTGAAAGATACTGCAGATCTTCAAGCACATATCGATGGTTCGTTAACCATGATCCAAAATGAATTTATAAAGATGGAAATGGTAGCGCATTTACGTAATGCTGAGCAATCACTTATCAAAAGGAAAAGACGCGAACTTGATATGAAAATTTTTGACCATGAAAAAAAAGGGATGCC